>JACRBX010000343.1 GCA_016219225.1 Deltaproteobacteria bacterium | reverse complement strand
GGATAGGTATCTAAAGCGATTACCTCCCAGCCGGCCCTTTCAAAGTATAACTTGATCAACAGGGAAGCCGCACTCCTGGTCCAGGCCACATCCTGGTTCATGATTTAGACCTTCCGGAATTGAAATTTTTCATTCAGGAATTTCATGGTCTTAATAAGATACTCGACCAGATATTTGGAATTCAGGCCGACTCGAAAGATGTTTTTGTATTTGGGATCCTTTAAGATCCGGGCTTCCGAGGCCGAAGACATGGCTATGGTCCCTAAAAAGGGGATTTTATTTTTAGCCATCATGGGCATACCGGCCAGCAGGACCTCAGACCGGAAGGGCCCCACCACAATAGCCCGGATGTTTTCCCTTTGAATAAAGGTTTCCAGGGTTGAAAGGGCCTGGGACACGGAAACGTTATGAGAGGCGTCCTGAAGGTCGATGGATTTTATCCGAATGGGCAGGTGTTCCTGTCCGAGGCGTATGCCTCCTTTCTGATTGATCTCTTCGACCGCCAATTCAACGGCCCTGAGACTTTCCCGGCCTTCCAATAACTGCAGAGAAGTGGCCACACCGACGACGATTTCGTTTGCCGGGGTTGAGGGTGGTGATAAAAAAAGAATAAAAACGACCCCGATGATCAGCCACCACCCCAGCCTGGGTATCATTCCATCTCTCCTTTTTCTTGAAAACCTGGATTCCCGATAAAGACGTTCGGGAATGACGAAAAAAGGTTTGCTGTAGTAATAAGTCAACTGCCCCGATAGGGGCCCCCTCTTCCGGGTATAATCCCGGACGAGGCAGAGAATCTAATAAACTCGACTTAAAAAATCCCTTTTGTTATACTGCGCCTCGAAATATGAAATCAGGCCCCCGGAGGCACCAAGGAAGAATGAAAATGGTTTACTCCGAAATCCGAAATCTAAAATCCGAAATTGCAGGATAGTCTAACTGATCGCTGAGCCCTCTTCAACCTTTTTGTCATTATGAAGATACGATTCACCATTTCATTAAAACTCCTTATATTCATTCTGCCCCTGGTCTGTATACCCATCTCGGCCGTGGGATACTTTGCCATCCAGGAGTCCGGAGAACGGGTCAACCGGCTGGTTCGCCAGGAACAGAGGGTGGCCGTCAAGGCCACGGCCAATATCATCAGCAATATATTCACTAATTGCGGTATCGATCTGGAGACCATCTCCCGTCTCCCGATATTGGAAGACTATCGCATCGCCCGCTCTTTCAGACTGAAGGCCGAGGCGGAATTTAATCACGATAACATCGTGCGCCTTTTTCATGATTTTATTCTCCGAACCCCCACCTATTTTCAAATCCGATACATTGATCACCAGGGTCGGGAACTGATAAAGGTCCGAAGGGAAGGGGCCGTAACAAAACTGACTGACCAAAGCAAGCAACCCTTCTTTCAAAACGCCCGCCATTTAAAAATAATGAAAATAGTCAGCAGTGAGATTATTCCGATGGCTAATGGATTTCTTATCCATTATGCCAAGCCTTTTTATGGCGGCTGGAAGGAGTTCGCCGGCGTCATCGTCATCGACCTTGATTTTAAGAAAATCATCGAACTGGTGAAGAATATCCATGTAGGGGATAGAGGATATGCCTTCCTTATCGATCAATACGGAAGAAATATAGCCCACCCTCTTCTCGAACCGTATCAATATACTTTGGAAACGTACCCTGACCCGAGCCTGAGGGAACTGGTCATAGACATGATGGCCGGGAAAAGCGGCTGGAAGGGTTATTCTTTCCAGGGAGAAAACAAGGTGGCCGCTTTCGAGCCGGTTAAAGGAATGGGGTGGTCTCTGGCCGTAACTATTTCCACCGCAGAATTTACCAGAGAGGCCTATGCCCTTCGAAACCGGGTTATTCAATTCGTATTGATTGCCATTGTTTTCACCATTATCGGGGTCAGTATTTTATCTTATTTTTTACTTCGACCGGTAAGAAATCTGGTCATAGCGACCAACCGGATAGCCGATGGTGATCTCAACCTGGATATCCCGGTCCAATCCAGGGACGAGTTGGGCGATTTGACCCGCTCCTTTAACCGGATGATGAGGAATCTATCTCGAATCCATGATGAGCTGGTACGATCAGAGAAATTGATTTCATTAGGACGCCTGTCGGCCGGTGTGGCCCATGAGATACGGAATCCGTTGAATGCCATCAAGGGAGCCATTATTTACCTTCAACGAAAAAGGTCGGAAGATCCTCTTATCAAGGACTATACCCGGCTGGTCTTGGAAGAAATCGACCGCCTGAGTCAATTTGTTACTGAATTCCTCTATTTTGCCAGACAGGCGAAACCAAAACGTCTTCCAACCGATCTCAACAAGCTGATTCAATCGACTCAAAATCTGTTCAAAAAGCATTCCGAGGAAAAGGAGATTACCTTTCACCCTATATTGGAAAAAGATCTCCCGATCGTTTTCATCGATGGCCATCAGATCGAACAGGTCTTGGTAAATTTATTTATTAATGCCATCGAAGCCATGCCCGGAGGCGGCAAATTAATGATCCTCACCCGGACCTTCAAAGAGGGCGAAGACCCTCTCCACCCCTCCTGGGTTAAGATTAAGGTGAAGGATACCGGTGTGGGCATACCCCGTGAACACTTGAAAAACATATTTGACCCTTTCTTCAGCACCAAGGAGACCGGAACAGGCCTTGGGCTTCCTATAAGCCTCGGCATTATTGAGGCCCATGGAGGAACCCTCCAGATAACCAGCCAACCCGGTGAGGGAACCCGAGTCACTATTAAATTGCCTATTATGCCGGAAAAGGAAAATGAAACCGATGAATCTGAAGAAGAGAAAGATTCTGGTAGTTGATGATCGCATTAATACCCTGAAGGTATTAATGGCCATCCTTGAGGACGAAGGATATACGATTTTAACAGCCAACAGCGGGACAAAAGCCTTAGGTATTTATTCTGAAAATACTGATATCGACCTGGTCTTATCTGATCTTAAGATGATTGAAATGGATGGCGTTGAATTGTATCGGAAAATGCATAGCCTGCGCAAGGCCCCCCCCTTCATTATCATGACCGCTTATGGAACGGTCCGGTCCGCTGTGCAGGCCTTAAAGGAGGGCGTTACAAATTATTTAATAAAACCGCTTAATTATGAAGAACTGGCGATTGTTTTGGAAAGGGCCATCCTGGAGCACGAGAGATCACAGGAGCTGATCAATTTGCAAGAACAAGTCCGGATGGAGCATTCTTTCCATGGTATAATCGGTTCTTGTCAGGAGATGGCCGGGATCTTTGACCTGGTCCGCACCGTGGGGCCCACGGACGTTCCCGTATTGGTATTAGGCGAGACCGGTACCGGCAAAGAATTATTGGCTCGGGCCCTCCATTTGGAAAGCAGTCGCCGGGACAAAGGGATGATCTGTATCAATTCAGCGGCCCTTACGGAAAGTCTCTTGGAGGCGGAGCTGTTTGGGTACAAAAAGGGTGCTTTCACCGGAGCCATCAATGAAAAGAAGGGCCGTCTTGAAATGGCCGATAAAGGGACGCTGTTCCTTGATGAAATAGGTCAAATGAGCATGGTTCTCCAGGCCAAACTGCTCCGTTTTTTAGAAGATATGACCTTTGAACCGGTCGGAAGTACGGAGACCCGAAAGGTCGATGTCAGACTCATTGCCGCTACCAATTTGAACCTCCATGAAGAAATCAAAAATGGACGTTTTATGAGGGACCTCCTTTATCGAATTGAAGTGATTTCCATACGAGTCCCTTCATTGGTTCAACGCCAACAGGATATCCCTTTGCTGGTTGATTATTTTATTAAACAGTATGCCAGGCAATATAAGAAAGATGTGGAAGGGGTGCAACCCGGCCTGATGGAAACCCTGGTCCAATATTCCTGGCCCGGTAATGTACGGGAATTAAAAAATTGTCTGGCCCGAGCGGTTATTCTTTCCAAGGGACCCCTTTTAGGTCTTGAGGACTTTCCGGAGAAGATTGTTGCCGAAACGAAGGGATTATTGGCCGTTCAACCGAAAAAAATAATAGTTGATATCCCGGAGCAGGGGGTACGCCTCAGGGACATGGAATATGAACTTATCCTGGAAACACTCAAAAAATGCGAAGGGAACAAGAGCATCGCGGCCAGGCAACTCGGAATTTCCCGGAAGGCCCTGTATGAAAAAATGGCCAGGTTCGGTATCCTGGCCGGGTGTCCCTCCAAATAAATAGCCCTTTAATACGAAAATAGATTCCAATTTCGGATTTCGGATTTCTGATTTCTGAATTTAAAAGAAACTCTCCTTCAACATTCGATATTCGCTTTTTCATGCTTCGTGGTGCCCTCAGGGGCATGGGTGCTTAGTTCGAAAATAGAAAATTCAGGCTATAGGCACGAGGCTATAGGCGAATAAAAACCCATAAACCCGTTTCCGTTTAACCTTGCCTGGATAATTACCTTGTGAATCCCGTGAATCCTGTCTGACGATTAAAAATTCAAAAAAAAACGAATTAACCGATATAAAACATCAAAATCCATTGACTCCCCTTTATTTTCATATTATAAGGGATCGGGCAATTTTATGCCGAGTTGATATCCACGTCATGGACGTGTTAGTGCCCCCTATTTTATTTATTATGGTGAGGAGCGAGCAATGTCAAAAGTGTCTTTAACGATTAATAACCGGTCTGTGCAAACGGACTCCGGCAATACGATTTTACAAGCCGCTGCCCAGGAAGGAATTTTCATCCCCACCCTCTGCCATAGTCCCCTGTTAAAACCGGAAGAGGCCTGTCGGATTTGTGTGGTTCAGGTGGAGGGAGAAGAAAAACTGGTTGCCTCCTGTGCGGCCCCGGTCAAAGAGGGGATGGTGGTCGAGACCGATTCCCCGGCCATTATGGAAACCCGCCAGGGCCTATTGAAACTCCTTTTGGAGCAGCATTATGGGGATTGTCTGGCCCCTTGCCATCTGGCCTGTCCGGCTGGTATCGATATCCAGGGCTATGTGGCCCTGGCCAGCCGCGGGGAATTTATCGAGGCCCTCAAGCTGATCAAAGAAAAGAATCCCCTGCCCTTGTGTATCGGCCGGGTCTGCCCCCATTTTTGTGAGGAGGCCTGTCGCCGGAACCGGGTGGATCAACCGATAGCCATCAACCCCTTGAAACGGTTCGTGGCCGATTATGATCTGCTGCAAGGGATCGCCTATAAACCGGAAATTCCCCCGGACAGCGGCCATAAGGTGGCCATCATCGGTGGAGGACCGGGAGGTCTGTCGGCGGCCTATTATCTGCGGCAAAAAGGGCATCAGGTGACGATTTTTGACGCCAAACCCCAGTTGGGAGGCATGCTGCGCTACGCCATTCCGGAATACCGTTTGCCCAAAAAGATTCTGGACCAGGAAATCCAGGGGATATTGGACCTGGGGGTGGAGGTTCGGGCCAACCGGTGTTATGGTCAGGACTTCAAGTTGGCCGATTTGCGCCAGGAAGGGTTTCAGGCGATTTTTCTGGCGGTCGGTACCTGGAAATCGACGCGTTTAGGCCTTGAGGGTGAGGATCTGCCGGGGATTGTCCATGCCTTGAACTTTTTGATTCAAACGGCCATGGGCCAGCCTCCGGAGATCGGCAAGAAGGTTCTGATCATCGGCAATGGGAATACGGGAATGGATGCGGCCCGGACGTGCTTGCGTCTTGGGGCCGAAGAAGTAACCATGCTGTATCGCCGTTCCAGGAAAGAGATGACCGCCCACCCGGAAGAAGTGGCGGCCACGGAAGCCGAAGGGGTCAAGTTGGAGCTTCTGGTTTCTCCGACCCGGATTATTTCGGAAAACGGCCGGTTCAAGGCCCTGGAGTTTATTCGCAACGAATTGAAAGAACCGGATGCCGGAGGCCGGGCCAGGCCGGTCCCCATTCCGGGTTCGGAGACGGTCCTGGAGGCGGACCTGGCCGTCATCTCCATCGGCCAGTTTTCGGATCTCACCTTTATTGAACAAGACCCGGATTTAAAAGAATTAGTACTTTCCAAATGGGGAACCCCGGATGCGAACCCCGAAACCCTTCAGACCTCCATCCCCGATCTGTTTATCGGCGGGGATCTCTGGCGGGGCCCCCAAACGGTCATACAAGCCATTGCCGACGGACGCACAGCCGCCCTTTCCATTCATCAATATCTGACCAAGGGGACGGTCCAGGCCGCGAAGAAGCCTTTTAACATCAGCAAGGGGAAGCTGGCCAAGGTGGACCAGGCGAATTTTGAAGGGATTCCGGAACAGCCGCGGGTCCATCAGCCCCATAGGCCTCTATCCGAACGGCAGCATAATTTCAAGGAAGTGGAGGGCACCATCGGACAGGCCGAAGCCATGGCAGAAGCCGGCCGCTGCCTTTCCTGCGGCTGTCTGGATGTCAATGATTGCCGTCTCCGGGCCTATGCTGATCTGTATAAGGTCGAGGTGGATAAACTGCCCATCTGGACCAAGCGGATGTATCCCCTTCAAACAGAACATCCCTTCATCACCGTAGATCCGAATAAATGTATTACCTGCCGGCGGTGCGTCCATGGCTGCTCGGAATACCAGATTCAACAGGCCTTCGAGCTTCGGGAAGTCCCACAAGGTTCCGAAGGGGGGCCTCCCTCCTTTACGCCGGCCATTAACGAACGCTGCGTCTCCTGCGGCTATTGCCTCGCCAACTGCCCCACCGGAGCCTTGACGGAAAAGTCGGCCGGTCTGCCCGGACCCTGGAATTTAAAAAGAATAAAAACCACCTGTACTTATTGTGGGGTAGGCTGTCAGCTTTATCTGGAAAAGGTTGATGATCGGATCGTCCGGGTCAATGGCGTGGAAAATGTTCCTCCCAATTATGGGCATTTATGCGTAAAGGGCCGTTTTGGTTTCGATTTCATTAATCATCCGGAACGGCTGGCCTATCCCCTGATCAGGGAAGGGGATCATTTCCGGAAAGCCTCCTGGGATGAGGCCCTGGATCTGGTGGCCAAAAAATTTTTGGAAATCCGGGACCAGTATGGACCCAATGCTTTGGCCGGTCTGACCTCGGCCCGGGCTACCAATGAAGAAAATTATCTGATGCAAAAGCTGGTACGGGGCGTTTTTAAAACCAACAACCTGGATCATTGCGCCCGGCTTTGACACGCCTCCACCGTAGCCGGTCTGGCTGCGGCCTTTGGAAGTGGTGCCATGACGAATTCCATTGCCGACATCGAGGCAGCTAAAGTCATTTTAGTCACCGGTTCCAATACCACGGAAAATCATCCGGTCATCGGGGCGGCCATTAAAAGGGCCGTCCTTCACCATGGGGCTAAACTCATTGTAGTTGATCCGAGAAAGATCGAATTAGCTGAAATGGCCGACCTTTGGCTGAGGCCGAAACCCGGGACGGACCTGGCCTGGATTAACGGCCTGATCCACCTGATTATTCAAGAAGGCCTTCTCGCTCAAGACTATGTCAAGGAAAGGACCGAAGGATTTGAAGAATTAAAGGCCTCGGTTTCCACCTTTACCCCCGCCTATGTAAACCAGATAACCGGTATCCCGGAAAAGGATCTGATTGCAGCGGCCCGTCTGTATGCCGGCGATAAGGCGGCCATCTATTACACCATGGGAATCACGCAACACAGCCATGGGACGGATAATGTCAAAGCCCTGGGTAACCTGTCCATGCTTTGCGGAAATGTAGGATTCCCCGGCGCTGGGGTCAATCCCTTGCGGGGCCAGAATAATGTCCAGGGGGCCTGTGATATGGGCGGATTGCCCGACGTGTTTTCCGGTTATCAAAAAGTAACCGATCCTGAGGTGCTTGAGAAGATGGAAAAGGCCTGGGGGGTCGAGGGCCTTTCCAACCAGCCCGGGCTCACCCTGATGGAGATGACCGATGGGGCTTTAAAAAAAGAGGTCCGGGGACTCTTTATCTTTGGAGAGAATCCGGTGGTTTCCGACCCGGATACCCATCACTTGACCCAGGCCTTAAAGGCCCTGGACTTTTTGGTGGTTCAGGATATCTTTTTAACGGAAACCGCCCAATTGGCGGATGTGGTTCTGCCCGGCGGATCTTTTGCCGAGAAGGAAGGCACCTTTACCAATACCGAACGCCGGGTCCAGCGGGTCCGTCAGGCCATTTTTCCCATTGGGGAATCAAGAGCCGATTGGCAGATAATGGCCGATCTGGCTACCCGCATGGGGCTGGCCATG
This sequence comes from Deltaproteobacteria bacterium, assembly GCA_016219225.1. Lineage (NCBI taxonomy): Bacteria > Pseudomonadati > Myxococcota > Myxococcia > Deltaproteobacteria bacterium. Next base: position 4,366 of record JACRBX010000343.1, on the reverse strand, counting down.
GACTATAAAAACCCGGAGGAGATCTTTGAAGAAGTGCGCTCCCTGACCCCTTCCTATGCCGGGATTACCTACCAGCGTATCAACCGGGCAGGTCTTCAGTGGCCCTGTCCTACCCTGGAACACCCTGGAACCCCATACCTGCACAAAGATCGGTTTACCCGGGGGCTGGGTAAATTCCATGCCCTGCCCTATCAGGGCCCGAAGGAAGTCCAGGATGCCGACTATCCTTTCGTTTTGACCACCGGACGGGTTCTCTATCAGTACCACACAGGGACCATGACCCGAAAGAGTCAAGGGCTGGAAAGGATGGCCCCGGAATGTTTGATCGAAATCTCCCCGGCCGATGCCGAGGCCTTGAAGATAGCAGCCGAGGAATTAGTCAGGGTTGTTTCCCGTCGCGGGGGCCTGGAGGCCAAGGTCAAAATCACCGACCGCTCTCCGGAGGGTACTATTTTTATCCCCTTTCACTATGCTGAAGCAGCGGCCAACCGCTTAACCCAAACGGCTCTGGACCCCGTGGCCAAGATTCCGGAATTAAAGGTTTGCGCCGTACGTATTGAGAAATTGTGAGTTGCTTTAAAAAAAATTTAATCCAATTTTTATATCAGACCGGTTTTTTCTTGGCCGGAATATGGATTGTAGGGTCTCTTTTTCTTTCCCCGGAGACCTGGGCCAAAGGGGCCTATCCTTACCGCTTCCCCGACCCCAAAATTGATCTGGATCCCAAGGCCGAAACAGTAATCGGCCTTTTGGGAGAATATACGGTCAAAGAAAAAGATACCTTCCTGGATGTGGCCCGGGATCATGACCTGGGTTTTAATGAGCTGGAGGCCCTATACCCCGGAATCGATCCCTGGGTTCCGCCCCGGGGGATGAAGGTCCTTATTCCCAGTCAGTGGATCCTGCCCCAAACCCAAAGATATGGCATTGTGATCAACATTGCCGAGATGCGGTTGTATTATTTCCTGAAGTCCATCAAGATGGTCCGAACCTATCCCATCGGTATCGGGGACGAGGGCTGGTTCAGTCCCGAAGGGACCTGCTTTGTGGCTGAAAAAAGGAAAAATCCCACCTGGTATATCCCCAAGTCGTTGCAGGAAAAATATCAGATGAAAACCATGCCCCCCGGGCCTGACAATCCATTAGGGGACTATTGGCTGGGTTTGTCCTTTTCCGGCTATGGTATCCATGGGACCAATTTCCCATGGGCTATCGGCCGGTTAGTGACCCATGGCTGTATCCGCCTTTATCCGGAAGATATTGAGAAATTCTTTCCTATGGTGCCCATAAAAACACCGGTTGAACTGATTTATGAACCGGTTAAAGTGGGCTGGAAACAGGGGAGGGTTTTTATGGAAGTTCATCCGGATATATACAACAAAAAAGGTGACCTGGTTCAATACGGCCAAAACAAGATCAAATCCCTGGGCCTTCAGGAAAAGGTGAATGAGGCCTTAATGATCAAAACCTTGGAAGAAAAACAAGGAATTCCGGTCGATATTCATTTAGATTAATTTTTTCCTTGACAAAGCAGGGTTTTACGCTTAATTTTCCTATATTAACAGTACGATTTATTTAACTAAATGGTTAAAATAAACACATATCAGTTACTTGTGAGAGGAGGTGAAAGAGAATGATCCGACCAGGAAAGGCCATAAAAACAGTAGTTATTTTATCTTTATTATCCTTTGTAGGTGCCTTTGGGTTGGGATGTGCTTGTTTTAAAGAGGCCACTGCCGAACCTCCAACAGCAGCCCCGGCCCCTGCGCCAGCACCAGCACCAGCACCCGTTGTGCAGCCTGCTCCTGCCCCGGCGGTAGATTATGACAAGATAGAAAACGCCGCCAAGCGCGCCGAAGCAGCAGCCAGTTTAGCTGAGGCGGCCGCCAAAAAAGCCGAGATGGCAGCCGGGAAGGCCGAGATGGCAGCCGATAAGGCTGAAAAGGCAGCCGAGAAAGCCGAAGCCGCAGCCAACAAGGCTGAAGCCATTTTTATGAAAAAAATGAAAAAATAACCCCTCGGGGCGAAGAAAAACCTTCACGGCCGATAAATCTTTCAGGATCTATCGGCCTTTTTTTTTTGGAAAATAAAGTTGCAAGTTTCAAGATGCAAGTTGCAAGTATGAAAAATGGGATCGGGGGTCGGGGACCAGGGATCGGGGATCAGGTGAAGAGAAAGTTGCATGTTGCAAGTGTAAAAACCTTGAACCTTGCCCATCGCCTATAGCCACAATCATTCTTGATATCGCCCCAATCGGGATGCGGGTTTAGGAGAGATTTTTGGAAAAAAATTATGATGTCATCGTTGTCGGAGCGGGACATGCCGGTTGCGAAGCGGCCCTGGCAGCAGCCCGGATGGGCTGCCGTACCCTCCTTCTGACCATTAATATCGACCACATCGGGGCCATGTCCTGTAATCCGGCGGTCGGTGGGCTGGCCAAGGGACATCTGGTCAAAGAGATCGACGCCCTGGGTGGCGAAATGGCCAGAAATATCGATGCGACGGGGATTCAGTTCCGCCGGCTGAACACCCAAAAGGGACCGGCGGTCTGGTCTTCCCGGGCCCAGGCCGACATGGAAGATTATAAACAACGGCTCCGCTGGGTTGTTGAAAATCAGGCCGGGCTGGATGTCAAACAGGCCATGGCCGATTCTTGTTGGGTGGAAGGCGGAAAGATCAAGGGCCTTCGTACCAGCTTGGGCCAGATTTTTTTGGCCAGGACGATCATTCTGACAACAGGGACCTTTTTGCAAGGACTGATCCACATCGGTTTTCATCATTTTCCGGCCGGGCGGATGGGCGATCCGGCTTCCATGGCCCTGTCCGATTCCTTAAAAAATTTAGGATTGGAATTGGGGAGGCTTAAAACCGGGACCACCCCCCGTTTACAAGGTAAAACCATTGATCTTCGATCACTGACCCCTCAAGGCGGGGATGACCCTCCAATCCCTTTTTCGTTCCTCACCGAAGCCATTACCCAAAGTCAGGTGTCTTGTTATATGACCTATACCAATACGAAAACCCATGAGCTGATTAAGGCCAATCTAGACCGTTCCCCTTTGTATGGCGGCCTTATCAAGGGGACCGGGGTCCGTTATTGTCCTTCCATCGAAGACAAGGTGGTGCGTTTTCCGGATAAAATAAGACATCAGATTTTTTTAGAGCCCGAGGGACGACGGACCACTGAATATTATCCTAATGGGATTTCAACCAGCTTGCCGGTAGAGGTTCAGTTGGCCATGCTCCGGTCCATCCCCGGCTTGGAGTCGGTGGAAATGGTTCGTCCGGGATACGCCATAGAATATGATTTCATCTATCCCACCCAGCTTAACCCTTCCCTGGAAGTCAAGTCGATTGAAGGACTCTATCTGGCCGGGCAGATCAACGGCACCTCCGGCTATGAAGAAGCCGCTGCCCAAGGCTTGGTGGCCGGGATAAATGCCGCCTTGAAATGCCAGGGCCGGGGTCCTATGATCCTGGGTCGCTCTCAGGCTTACATCGGGGTCCTGATCGATGACCTGGTGACCAAGGGAACGAAAGAACCCTATCGCATGTTTACTTCCAGAGCGGAATACCGCTTGTTGCTGCGAGAAGATAATGCCGATCTGCGTCTGACCGATTTGGGCCGGGAAATCGGCCTGGTGGATGATGAGCGCTATCGCGTTTTTTCCAGAAAAAAGCAGGAAATAAAAAAAGGCTGGGAATTATTAAACCAGACTCAGGTTACCCCGACGGCCGATCTTATTCAAGCGTTAAAAGATTTGGGGAGCCAACCGCTTAGAAAACGCCTGTCTTTGAAAGATCTCTTGCGGCGCCCGGAACTTGAATGGAAAGATCTTTTTCCTTGGTGTCCCCCTCTATCACAAATAATGCCCCTGGCGGCAGAACAGTTGTCCATTCAAGCCAAATACGAAGGCTATCTGGAAAGACAGGAAGAACAGGTGAAACGTCTTGAAAAAAACGAACAGACTCTGATTCCTGAAGCAATAGATTATCGGCATTTGTCAGGATTATCCAATGAAATCAAAGAGAAGCTTGAGTCTGTCCGTCCCCGCTCCCTGGGTCAGGCCTCCCGGATTTCCGGAGTCACCCCGGCGGCCATGACCATCCTCCAAATTCATATAAAAAAATCAATTAGTAACAAATTGAACAAAAATACTTGACAAGGACGCTTCCTTGGAGCATATTAAAATTCATTTTAAATTGGATAGGTTATGTGAAATACGGCTCCCCGGCAAAAAAAATTCAGAATAAAATATTTTTAGATTAAGGTCTTGATGGAAAGAAAGGAGTGGGATTATGGCCCTGACCAAAGAAAAGATTATTGCGACCATTTATGAGAAAATAGGTTTTAGCAAAAGCCAAT
>JACRBX010000342.1 GCA_016219225.1 Deltaproteobacteria bacterium | reverse complement strand
TGGCCACCCTGACCTCCCTGATCCGGCCCCAGGATTGGGGAAAGGCCTTTGCCATTCACGAACTGGCCCCTAATGCCGGTTTTGTTATGGCCCCCTTTTTTGCCGAAGCCTTTTTGCAGTGGAGCTCCTGGCGAGGGCTTATGGCCTTGTTAGGGACCGCTTCTTTGCTCTTAGGCCTGGCTTTTCTCTGGTTCAGCCAGGGGGGGAATTTTTACGGTCAAGCCCCTACCCCTCGGGTGGTACGGGATTTGATCAAGGAACCTGCTTTTTGGATCGTCATGGTCCTTTTTGGTCTGGGCATCGGGACCAGCTTTGGGGTTTATAGCATGCTTCCCCTTTATATGGTCGCTGAACGGGGAATCGGCCGGGGGTGGGCCAATACCCTGGTGGCCCTATCCCGGGTTTCCGGGATAGTCATTTCCCTGATATCCGGCTGGTTTGTGGATCGCCTGGGGATAAAGAAAACCATGCTGATTTTTCTTCTGACCACCGGGATTTTCACCGTTTTGCTCGGAACGGCCCCTGGATCCTGGCTGGTTCCTTGCATCTTCCTCCAGCCCCTGGTGGCGGTCTGTTTTTTCCCGGCAGGGTTTACCGCTATCAGCCGGATCGGTCCGCCCGGAAGTCGCAATGTAGCCATCTCCTTAACGGTCCCTTTGGGCTTTTTCCTGGGGGGCGGGGTTGTGCCGGCCTTGATCGGCTGGAGTGGGGAACGGATTTCATTTTCGATAGGAATCATTGCTCTTGGAATCATCACCCTGGCCTGTATTCCCCTGATTCGGGGGCTGCGATTTTCCGATGAGAAAAAGTAGAAACCGATCAGTTCGGAGTTATGAGTTCGGAGTAATGAGCATGAAGCATAAAGTTAAAAGCTCAAAAGTCAAGACCTCTTTTTTCTGTCTCTTGCTTCTTGGGGGGATATTTTTATTTCTATTTGCTGTTGATCAAAAAGCCAATGGCCTGGGAAATAAGACGCCGGTTTACAGCTATCAGGTGGTGCGGGTATTCCCTCACGATCCCAAGGCCTTTACCCAGGGGCTGGTGTATGATCAGGGATTTCTTTATGAGGGGACGGGGCTTATAGGAAAGTCCTCTTGGCGCAAAGTGGAACTGGAAACCGGGAAAGTTGTGGGTCTGGTTAAATTGCCCGATCGTTTATTTGGCGAAGGGGTGACCCTCTGGGAAGATAAAATCATTCAACTGACCTGGCAATCAAAAATCGGCCTGGTCTATGACCGGCAGACCCTTCGATTACTGAAAAAATTCTATTACCCCACGGAAGGCTGGGGCCTTACCCAGGATGGCCAACACTTGATTATGAGTGACGGGACGGCCTTCTTATATTTTCTGGACCCTCAGACCTTCAAGGAAGTCCGACGCATCCAGGCCCGCGATGAGGGCATTCCCATAGGCTTTCTCAATGAACTGGAATATATCAAAGGGGAGATTTACGCCAATGTTTACGGGACCGATCGCATCGTACGTATTGCACCTGAATCCGGGCAGGTAACCGGGTGGATTGACCTGAGCGGAATATTGCCTGAAAAAGATCGCAGGCCGGGAGTGGATGTTTTAAACGGCATCGCCTATGATGTTCAGAAAGACCGGCTCTTCGTCACTGGAAAACTTTGGCCGAAATTGTTCGAGATCCGGTTGATTCTCTTGAATTAGGACGTCCACTCGCCCCTTGTTTCGATTTTTCTCGTCACCCGTCACCCGTCACTCGTCACAGTTTTTCACCCGCCCCTCCCCTTTCCCATCCTCCATTCCGCAATCCAAAAGGATTGAGGAATTTTGAAATTCCTCAATCCTTAATTCCTATCTCCGGTTTACCAGTTAAAAACCTGATCCAGTTCTTCGTCTTTGACCTGGAAGGTGACATTATGAGGAGTCAGCACTTCTTTTTTGAAGAAATCGGGCAGCCGGTCCTGTTGAGGGGTAAAGCCGGCCTTCAGGTTGAAGTCTCTCTCGTTCTTGAGGATCGATTTCCCCAGGGCGGTTACATCATCGGCCGTCAGATTCAATCCGTAAAAGGCGTTGATCATATCGATCAGGGCCTGGAAGGTCTCCGGCTGATCCAGGACGGCAAAGGCTATGAAGAGGCACATGCCCGTAGCATCCACGGCCGCTGTGGCGATCTGTAGATTCCGGGAAAGTTCGATCTGCCCTTCGGGTTTGAGGGGATCTACTTTACCGCCCACATTGAGGATATTAGTGGCCACGGCATAACCGGCCGTGTGATCGGCCCCCATGGGACTGGTGGCATAGGTCACCCCGATACCCTGCACGGCCCGTGGGTCATAGGCCGGCATGGCCTGACCTTTAACTACCGGCACCCGTTCCACCCCGAAGACCTTACCGGTAACGGCCGCACCGCTTCCTAAAATGCGGCCCAGGGAAGTCCCCTGACCCACCTCTTTA
>JACRBX010000341.1 GCA_016219225.1 Deltaproteobacteria bacterium | reverse complement strand
TTTATTTACATATAAATATAAGTTTATATAATGTTCTTGTCAACTATTTTTTAAAATTTCTTGACTAATTTTTTTATGGGCCTCAAATCCAGCTAGCCACCTGATTGCGGATTGTTTTCTGCATAAAATAGACACTACGGAAAAGACACCCATTGCCTTTTTATGAGGCCATCCTATTGAAAACAGGAAAATGATAATTAGATTAGATAAAATTAATCTATTTTTTTAAGGAGATGTCATGAAAAACAAAGGCAAGTTTATAAAATTATCAATGGTTTTAGCTATAATGATTTTGGTTTCAGGGGTGGGTCTTACGATTTCGGCTCAGGAAATGAGCAAGGGCAAGGAAATGATGGGTGGTATGATGACGGAGGACATGATAAACATGATGCAGGAGCCGCACAAAGTTTTATCCGGCGGTTCGGTTCAATATCTGGCCATTTTCACCAATCTCCTTCATATCCAAGCAAAACAAAGACGGGATCAGATCGATAAAAATTTCGTCAAGAGTGCCTTCGGAGAGATTAAAAGAGCTTATGAAATGGCTGAAAAATTCCAGAATGAGCATGTCAAAACCATGAATACCGCCATGCAGGAAAAGGTCAAGATGATGATGGCCAGAATGAACAAGAACCTGGGTGGCATAAAAACGCAAATCGATCTCCTGGAAAAAGAGGTCAACAATGGCAACAATCTGGATGTGATTATCGCCGGTACAGGTGAAATATTGAAGTATCTTGGTGACTTATATAAGATGAGACAGGAAATGGGGATGATGCCTGGGGGACCCATGATGCCCGGGGGACCCATGATGCCCGGAGGAATGAAATGATAATGGATTTGAAGAATCCCAGCCAGGCCAAAGGAGATCACAGATGGGCTTAATCACAGCGGAAGGTCTTATTAAAGAATACCAGGCCGGGGAGGTAACAGTCAGCGCCTTAAAGGGATTGACTTTTGAAATCGAACCGGCCTCTTTTGTTTCCTTTGTCGGTCCCTCGGGGAGCGGGAAAACCACCTTATTGAACCTGATCGGTTGTCTGGATAAACCGACTAAAGGCAACCTGACGGTCGTCGATACGGATATTTCCACCCTGGACCGGAAACAGGGGGCGATCTTTCGTGGAAAGCATTTGGGGTTCATCTTCCAGGATTTTAACCTCCTCCCGATCCTTACGGTGTATGAAAATATAGAATACCCTCTGCTGATGGTCCAAAACCTGCCTCCAGAGGAAAGAGCAAAAAGGGTCATCGCCCTCTTGGAAGCCGTGGGTATGGGGGAACAGAAAAACAAATATCCCGATCAAATTTCCGGGGGACAGAAACAGAGAGTAGCGGTGGCCCGGGCCTTGGTCACCAACCCCAAATTGATCCTGGCCGATGAGCCGACCGCCAACCTCGACAGTAAAACCGCCTACATGGTTATTGACCTGATGAAAAAAATGCGGGACCAGTTTCAGAGCACCTTTATTTTTTCCACTCATGATCCCAAGATCGTTCAAGAGGCGGAGATCATTTTTACCCTTGAAGACGGAATTCTTAAAGACCGGGTAGTGAAAGGAGGCCATCCCCATGGGTAAGCTTTTCAAAATCGCCATCCGAAACCTGATGCGGTACAAACGAAGGACTTGGCTTACTGCCTCTTTGATTACCATCGGTGTGGTTTTTGTCCTGGTTTTTATTTCGGTTTCGGGTTCTTTTAAAACCATGATCATCGGACAGATAACCGATTCTATGCTCGGCCATATTCAGATCCATAAGAGCGGCTACGTAGCCTCAATCGACAATCTCCCTTTAAACCTGAATTTGAAAACCCAGTCCGCTAAAAGCATTGAAGGGGTCCTCCGGCAGTTACCGGAATTGGCTGCCTATTCACCCAGGATTAAATTTGGAGGCATGTTCAGTAATTTTACAGAAACAACCAATATCCGCCTTAACGGCATTTATCCCGACAAAGAAGCGAACACCGTCCCCCTCTTTCTCTCCAGGATCCATACCGGCGCCAAGGTCCTGCAACGTGGAGAAATTTTTATCCCTGAGTTGCTCTCCAGCGGGATGAAGGTCAAAGTGGGGGATGCCGTAGTCATCGTGGCCACCAACCAGGACGGATCGGTGAACGGCAAACAATTCAAAGTAGCCGGTATCTTGGGGTCCGTGACCGGGCCGGGCGGCCGTGACGGCTATGTCCATATCGAAGATGCGGCTGAAATTCTGCGGATGGGGGAGATGGAAGTCAGCGAGATCGCCATTCGCATTAAAGATTTTAACAGGCTCCATTCCGTCAACCAAAAATTGGAAAATCTTTTAACCCACGAGAAAGACCCGGCAGGAAAACCCTTGATTGAAGTGCATACCTGGGAAAAATTATCTCCTTTTTTTAATATCGCCAAAATGATAGAGGTGATGACTTTTTTTATCAAACTGATGCTCATCTCCATTGTCCTGGTGAGTATTATGAATGTTATGATCATGGCGGTCTATGAGAGGATCCGGGAGATCGGAACCATCGCCGCCATAGGCACCCTGCCCGGAAAGATCCTGTCCATGTTTGTCATAGAAGGATTTTGCCTGGGGGTCCTGGGGGCGATTTTAGGGAATATGGTGGGGGCGATCCTGCTTTTTATCCTTAACCTCTCCCGTCTTCATTTTGACTTTGGCCTGCAAAAAGGCCTGCTGCTGACCGTTCATATCGTCCCCGGAGACCTGTTGGTCATATCGGTTATCGTCATTATCGTTTCGATGCTGGCCAGTCTTCAGCCGGCCATCAAGGCCGCCCGGATGGAACCGATTAAAGCCTTGAGGCATGTATGACGAATAGGCGCTTTGTTTCTTTCTCCGTCACCCCGGCGAAAGCCGGGGTCCAGACACCGTCCCGGTGGAAACCGGGAATCAGACCATTGAACCTGGATTCCGGGTCAAGCCCGGAATGACGGAAACGGGCCTTGGGAGTTGATTTGAAGTCAACTGCTCCTTTGGGGGGCCACCTCTTCCGGGGCAACTCCCGGACGAGGCATAGATTCTAACAAGGACCATCTGCAAATTTATCTCTAACTTTTAAAAGGATTTTATTATGTCAAAATTTGTTCTATCTCTATTAATCATCCTGATGACAATCCCGGCCTATGCGGTAGACGGGACACAATTGTTGAAGCAGGTAGATAAAAACATGGCCCCGGAATCGTATGAGTCTTATCGGAAAATTATCAATATCGAACCCGATGGCCGAAAAAAAGAATTTACCTATTTTACGGTCAAGAAGGGAACCGACAAAATAGCCGGACTGTTTCTGGCCCCGGCCAGTGAAAAAGGAAGAACCACCTTGCGGCTCGGGGATAACATGTGGCTCTTTATTCCCAACGTGGGAAAACCTATCCGCATCACCAGCCTGCAATCGGTCGTTGGAGGCGTTTTTAACAACGCCGACATCTTAAACCTGGATTATTCAGAAGAATATACGGTCGAACAACTGGATGAAAAGGGAGAGGAATATCTGTTGCATCTTAAGGCCAAAACCAAATCCGTGGCCTATGATCGGGTAAAAATGTGGGTCCATAAGGCACAGAAACTACCCATCAGGCTTGAATGCCTGACAGAAGCCTCTATGCTGATCAAAACCATTTATTTCAAGGAGGTAAAAGACTTCGGAGCCGGGATCTCCCGGCCGTCGGTTATCGAAACCGACAGCCCCTTATACAAAGGCTACCGGTCTCTTATGATCTTTGCCAAGTTCAAAAAGAGAGACTTCAAAGATGAGGTCTTCACCTTGCCCTTTATGTCGAAAATGGACTCTTTAAGGTAGAGCGGCATGAATGGTTCAAGGCCGGGCACCCTCTGTCGTTACCTGCTGTTGGCCGTCTGCTGTCTGCTGGTTACCGCCCCGGCTCCGGCCTTTTCAGAGGAAAATAAGCCCGAAGAATACAAGTTTGAGCTCTCGGAAACAGAAAAGAAACCTTACCATCTCGGAGGGTACCTTGAGGCCCTGCCCATCCTCTTCGGACTGGACAGGAATGCCTCCCTTTACAAACTCAATTATTACAATCGGAGCATCGGCGGGACCACCCCGGAATATGATGGAACGCTCCAGCTGGAAGGGAGCCTGGAGAAAGGCCTCTCCCGTTTCTACCTCAAAACCAATACGGCTTACACCAAAAACTACAACACGGAGTCAAACAAGACCCTTGTTTTTGAGGGCCATGTCTCCCTCAGACCCTCACCCACCTTTATTACCGAGTTCGGCAAAAAAACACTCAACTGGGGGAAAGGCTATGCCTGGAACCCGGCTGCCTTTCTCGACCGGCAGAAGAACCCCGATGATCCCGAGCTGGCCCGGGAAGGATTTATCGTGGCGTCCTTAGACTATACCCGGAGTTGGGAAGGACAGGCCCTTAAGACATTTTCTTTTACACCGGTGCTGATCCCCGTATACAGCGGCATCAATGACGACTTCGGGGAAACCGGGAACCTGAACGGGGCCGTAAAATTCTACTTTCTCTATTATGATACGGACATCGATTTGATATTCCTGACCGGAGGCAGCAAAACCGCGCGCTACGGTCTGGACTTTTCCAGGAACGTCACGGCCAACCTGGAGGTGCATGGTGAGTTCTCCTGGGTCAATAACTTTGTCAAATCCACGGTCGATCCGAACGGTAACCTATCCCAGACCTCTTTCAACGCCGTAAACGCCCTTATGGGTCTCCGTTATCTTACCGCCCAGGACACCACCTACATCCTCGAATATTACCGGAACGGCCAGGGGTACAGCAGCCAGGAGATGCAGGACTTCTTTTCATTTATAGACAAGGGGTATGGCCTTTATACCGATACCGGCAGTCCCTCTTTGCTGAACAGGGCCAACACCCTGTTAAAGGGCAATTACGGGAAGCAGACGCCGGAAACGAATTATCTTTACCTGCGGGTAAGCCAGAAGGAACCTTTTGACATCCTGTACTTCACCCCGGCCGTCACCCTGATCGGGAATATGGACGATAAAAGCTTTTCCATAACCCCTGAATTTTTATACACCGGGTTCACCAATCTGGAACTGCGCTTCAGGACTGGGTTTATCACGGGCTCAAGGGGAAGCGAATTCGGTGAAAAGCCAAACGATTATCGGGTGGATTTCAGAATCAGATATTATTTTTAGGGATAGGGGGATAAGGGGAACCTTGGCCCCTTAGATCGGCTATGGATTCTTTGTCCCTTAACTTCCCTAATGCCTCCAGATGGGCCTTTTCTTCGTCGGCAATTTTATGGAGGATTTTTTGAGTCGATTCTTCAGTCGTTTTCCGGCCAAAGCGTAAATAAAGATCCAGGGCTTGGGTTTCCACCATCATGGCCACATCCAGCACACCGGAGACGGTTTCCATGGCCGCCTTATTTTGATTCAGGAATTCTGAGAACCTGAAGCCGCCCTCCAGGATCGGAGGGAGAAGATCAACCAGTACTTGGGGGCCTTCAAAATCCGGGGTGTTTAATTTTCCATATTGATCCATAAGCAATTGCTGGTGTCTTTTTTCGATATCCCTTAATTTTTTTAAAAGAGAGGCAACCTCTGCATCTTTAACCTCTTCCGATGCAATCTGGTAATAATTTCCCAAAGCCCCCTCCATCCCATAGGCGGTCTCGATCATTTCGGCCGGTGACTCATCCCCTCGAATGAGATCCAAATTTAATTCAACAGGTCCAACGGCCTTTATTCCCTGCCAGGCCTTGATCCCTCCTTCGAGGCTGTAAACTTCCTTGAATCCCCGGCCGGACAGAAATTGAGCCGCCACGCGGCTCCGTCCCCCGACGGCTCAATAGACCATAGTCGGTTTTTCCGGATCCAGAGAATCCAGGGAATCCCCGAGATCCGGTAAGGGGATCAATCGAGCCCCAGGGAGGTGTTCTTTTTCATACTCGCCTGGTTGGCGGACATCGATAAGGGCATAGGTCCCTTCCGGGTGTTGCGCAATATAATTTTTAACTTCCTCTGGTTCCAGGGTTTTTACAGGAGTAAAGAAATTTTTTAAAAACATTATTTAACCACCTTGGTAAAAGGCATAATTAACAACTGATGGAAATTTAAAAGCTCCGGTTTTTGATAAGCCCCCAAGCCTATCCGAATCCCCTTTTGGTCGACTCTCGACAAAAATGTTTCCAAAGTCCGGTCCCAAAGGGAAAAAATGGTCCCGTAATTCGTGTTCCGTTCATTAATAATGACCGAGTGGTGGATACGGTGCATCGAAGGCGGGACAAACAAAATCCAGTAGAGCCGTTCAAACCAGTCCGGCACTTTCAGGCTGCTGTGTTGAAATTGAGCGGTCAAGACTACCAGGATTTCAAAAAGAGTGACCCCGACCAAATCGGCACCCAGGAAAAAAACCAGACCGATCTTGATGACCGCTGAAATGGCCAGCTCGCCGAAATGGAAGCGGGTGGCCGTCGAAACGTCCATATTCAGGTCACTGTGATGCACGCGATGAAACCGCCAAAAAAAAGGCATCTCGTGATTGAGTAAATGCCAGACATAAAGGATGAAGTCTAAAAAAACAACCGTGGCCAGGATTCTTATCCAGTCCGGCAGGGGCCAAAGATTCAACAGTCCTTGTTGTTTTGCATTCACATACCAGGCGGTTTGAACAATCACACCGGCAAAAACCAGGTTCAAAAAAAGGCTGTTGAAAACAACCAGGCCCAGGTTATTAAACCATCTTGTGCGCTTCGAGACCGAAGGGGGGCGATAGGGGAAGAAGAGTTCAAGGAACAGGAAAAACAAGAGGCCACCCCAAAAAAAGGCGGCCCTGGTTAATTCCAAATCAGACATCATATAAAACCTATCCGCCGGATTATTGTTGAATGAGGACGCTGACTTCGCCGATACCCTCAGAATCAAGAAATAATCTCAAAACTGAGAGTTCGAAGCGAAAACCTGCAACCTGCATTTTGCATCTTGCAACTTGAAACTTTTTTTCAAATTAATCTTGGCAATCTGCGTCGATCTGCGTCCCAAAAGGAACTTTCTATACCATCACGATAAAGCGTTTTGCAAATCCGCCAATCCGGTTATCGGAGTCCGGCAGGCAAATTGCTCGCAAAGATAAACCGTAGGCCCCTGGCCCAGAGGCATCAAGGCTTCGACAAAAGGGGCAAGTTTAATGATCCCCTGGCTATCCTGCCCCTCCGGTCGCCTTAACAGGACCTTGTTGGGGAGAAAGGTCCGGTGGATCAGGGCAATCATTTCCTGGTTTTCTTTTTGATCAGGATCTCCGGCCACCACCATCTCCTGACTGGGGCCCACCATGAAAACCAGTGCATTCAGGAACTGGGTATAGGCCATGGGGTACCCGCTGACGGTCCCGGAAAAGGATCGGAATAGATGATCCGCCTTTTCCTCCCATTCAGGATTTCCGGTTAACCGCCCAAGACGCAAGAGATTGAGGGCGGTTACCGAATTCCCCGAAGGGGTCGCTCCATCATAGAGTTCTTTTTCCCGGGCAATCAAGGACTCGCCTCCTTTGGCTGTAAAAAAACAACCCCCCTGTTCCGGGTCCCAGAAATAATCCATCAGGAATCGATTCAGGGTCAGGGCCTCCTCTAAATAGGAGACTTCAAAGGTAGTCTCATAAATCTCGATGAGGCCCCAGATAAAAAACGCATAATCATCCAGATACCCAGGGAAGGCGATATGTCCGTCCCGATACCGTCGATAAAGACCGCCTGAAGGGGTGCGCATCCTTTGTAAAATAAAATCAGCCGCCCTTTTGGCCGCCATTGCATAGACAGGATCATTCAGAGCCTGACTGCCTTTGGCCAAGGCGGCAATCATCAGCCCATTCCAGGCAGTCAGGATTTTATCATCCTTTAAAGGATGGACCCGCTTATTCCGCACCTGAAAAAGTTGTTCCCGGGCCTCAGTTAACAGGGCTTCCAGATCCATGGCCTTCATTTTTTCCCGGTCGGCGAATTCTTCCAGGGGGATTGAAATATGGGGGATGCTCAGGCCTTCTTCAAAGTTACCGGCCGAATGGATGTCATAGAATTTGCAAAAAAGGTCTGCTGGGCCTTGTCCCAAAATCTCCCCGATCTCTTGAGGCCTCCAAACATAAAAAAGCCCTTCCTTTCCCTCACTGTCGGCATCTTCGGCCGAATAAAACCCCCCTTCTGGAGATTGCATGTCCCTCAGGACATAAGAAAAAATCTCCCTGGTTACCTGGGCGTAAAAGGGGTTTTTAAAGGCCTGATAGGCTTCGCTATAAGCCATGGCCAGCAGGGCCTGATCGTAGAGCATCTTTTCAAAATGGGGGACCAACCACTTTTCATCCACGGAATAACGGTGAAAGCCTGATCCGATCTGATCAAAAAGCCCTCCAAAACGCATGGCCTCCAGGGTTTTTTCGATCATCTTTTTTGTTTCCGGATCTGGATCGTTTTTATAGCTTCGCAAAAGAAAAGTCAAATGATGGGGGATGGGGAATTTCGGGGCAGCCCCGAAACCACCCCAGACGGAATCAAATGCCTTGGCCAACTGCTGATGGCCGGACTTAAGGGTTTGCCGGGTTAAAGGCGGCCCCGTCGGACCGGTCTCCGATCTGGTTTGGATAGCCTGGATAGTCTCTTCCCCTGCTCGAAGGATTCGTTCCCGATCCTTCTTCCACAAGGTCCCTATCTGGGTCAGCAATTCAATGAATCCCGACATCCCCTGACGGCTTCTTTTCGGGAAATAAGTCCCGGCAAAGAAGGGCTTTCCATCGAAGGTCATAAAAATGGACAGGGGCCAGCCGCCCCGGCCGGTCAGGGTCTGGCAGGCGGACATGTAGATCTGGTCGATATCGGGTCTCTCTTCGCGATCGACCTTGATGGCCACGTAGGATTGGTTTAACAGCCGGGCAACCTCTTCATCCTCAAAGGATTCATGGGCCATGACATGGCACCAATGACAGGTGGCATAGCCGACGGAAAGAAAGATGGGTTTGTCTTCTTCTCCGGCTTTTTGAAAGGCTTCTTCCCCCCAGGGATACCAATCCACCGGATTTTCAGCATGTTGGAGCAGGTAGGGGCTTTTTTCATTAATCAGGTGGTTGGACACCGTCGAAATCCTTTTTATTTTTAAGAATGTTCCTCAGCTTCGGATTAATTCCTTATGCCACTCAGGGAACCACGAAGCATGGGAATAGACTCAATGAATTTCAACGAACGACGGCCTTCTGCCGAAACCCGACCCCAGAACCCTGATCCCTGAAGGTTATTTTTCGAACTAACCGCTTCAGGGGGTAACGATATCCGCTTCGGCTTCCATTTGGCATTTGGTGAAATCGATTTCCTGTTTACACCCTTTGCAGGTATGTCTCTTGTCGAATTCATCGGAAAAAATCTCGACTTCTTTCCCGCAATTGGGACATTTGCAGACAAAGGACTTTAAATTCTTGTTTTGATATAATCCCGGACAATGTAGTGGGGTGGTCATAAGTGCCTCCTTAATATGAAAATACGGTTCAAGGTTCAAGGTCCAGGGTTCAAGAGGCTATAGGCGAAGAAAACCCATAAAATCGTTTTACCTTGCCCCTCGCCTATTGCCCATAGCCCATAGCCCCCAAAAAAAATTTCTTTATTCTTTATGATGCTGAACAGCCCTTTGGCCCAGGGCATAGGCTTCTTCAAGGGCCGTGGGATGTTGACTGATACTCCCCTTTCCTTCTACGGCCCTGAAGAAAAGACCCCCTTCATAGCTTTTATCCAGGGCGTCGAAAAAGTATTTGGCGGTAAGTTGCACACCGTCGAATAAATTTTTCCCTTTGGTAGCGCCCACGGCGACCAGATAACCTTGCCCATGGTCGTATCTTTTTCTCTGATCCGGAGGTTTTTCCAGCATCCTTTTCGACCATAGGGCCTGGGAGCGATCGACCAGGGCCTTGGCCTGGGAAGGGATCCCATAAAAAAAAATCGGGGACGATAAAACAATAACCTCCGCCTCCCGGAGTATCGGATAGACCTTATCCATATCATCCGGGATGACGCATTCCCCGGTCTTATCGCACCCACCGCACTCCTGGCAGCCCGCGATCTTCAGGTCCCTGATGTAAATCCGCTTAATCTCCGCTCCGGCGGACCCTGCCCCATCCAGCACCTTATCGAGGAGGAGGTCGCTGTTGCCGCCCTGGCGCGGGCTCCCATAAATCCCCAGGACCTTCATTTGGGGGCTTCCTCTTCCTCCACCACCTGGCCTTTATGTTTTGTCCCGCACAGAGGGCAGAGAATATCGATCTCCTTCTCATCGCCGATAAACTTTTCCCGGAGTTTTTCCGGACCTAAAAAGGTGATATCCCCGCAGGCACAGGCCGGGCATTCGGCCCGGACGGAATATTTTCTTTTCGACATCAGTTCTTCCTCTCCGTGATCACTATTGGTTTCTCGTACAAATTGTCATTTCGAACCCGCGCCGTCGCGGGTGAGAATAGCTACCAGATCCCTCAATTCGTTCAGAATGACCAAAAGGACTCTTTATGATTTCGCCACTCGTCACCCGTCACTGATTTCCTTTAAGTCTTTCGTCCGGACCGCTGAATCCACATTCCGGGATATAGCAGCTTACATTAACGAATTCACATTTTTCCTTGCAGGAAGGGCATTCTTCCGGTGGTCTTTCGGTTTTAAGGGTATATCCGCACTTACTGCATTTCCATTGGTCTTCGGCCATTTAAATCACCTCTTTGATTTATTTTTTTAATGGCCCCTTCTATCCATTGCTGAAGGGGTTTTTCTTGCAAAATATCTATATTAAATATTTTAATCATCCGATTTTCTATTTGCAAGACATTAAGAAGCGGAAGGGCTTCGAAGAGCCCCATTTCCCCGATGGCCCAAGCCGCCGTTCCCTGTAATTCAGGATCCCTTTTTGTTAAGGATTTCAACAAAAAGGGGATAACCTTGGCCCTTAAGGCCTCATCTAAAAATCCGATACGTCCAAGGCCCCAGATGACCCCTTTTTGTATTTGTTCATTTTCAATAAAACATCCTTCCTCGGAGATATAGGCCGCCAGCAAACAGGCATATTCATTTTGCAGGGCCGGAACAACGGCCAGGATCTCGCCAAAGGCCTCGGCCATGCCCCAGCCCATACCTCCTGATTCTTCATTCAGGTTCCAGATCAACTGCCGGATAACCTTTTTGGCCCGTTCCGGGTCCTGGGAAAACAATTGAGCGGTCACTTGACCCAGGGCTTTAACGGCCCGCCATTTAAGGAGTTCGTTCGAATCGGTCAAAATCCCGATCAGCCCGCTGACCACTTTCCCGCCATGGCCCATAGCCATTTCGGTCAAGGAGCCGTAGGCCTCCTTTTCCAGGAGATCTCTCAGGATGTTTAGCAGTTTCAATTTTATTTTTAGAATTTATTCTTCCGGGCTGAACTGGTCCTTGCCAACCCCGCACAAAGGACAGACCCAGTCATCCGGAATGTCCGCAAAGGCGGTGCCGGGTTCAATCCCATTTTCCGGATCCCCTTCGGCCGGATCATAAACATAACCGCAAACATCACAAACATATTTCCCCATTCGTTACCTCCCTCGTCTTTTTTTGCGTTTCAGCCATTCGGCCATCTCTTCGATGTTCTTGCTTAAGTACCAGCGCCCATCGCCGAAGACCCCATAATCCGCCCCCATCATGGCCGAAGCCAGACGGGTGGAATTGGCATAGAAGAGCCATTGTTCCACCCATTTTCTTTCCAGGGCTTCATTAAAAGGACTGTCCTTTTGGGCCGGCCCTTTGGCCAGTCCCTTTTCCCAGGCTTTATTCATTATTTGGGTGGCCGTCCGGGTCAGTTGGTTAGTGGTCTTGATCGTATTTTCCAAACGTCTGAAGTGCCCTTCTACCCAATTCCGGCTATGGCAGGACAGGCAACCCTTTTGCATGGTCTGGCGTCGCCGGCCTTGTTCCTTCTGGTCTATCAGATAGGCCCCGGCCGGTTCCCCGGAAAGTTCCGTGGGCAGCGGCAGGCCGGCCTTGTTCCGGATAATTGTCGTGTCCGGGGACCGGGGATGGGGGTGGGCGTATATGAGGCCGAAATGTCGCCAGGGCAGGCGGTCATTCATCCGGTGGGTCCTTTCGGCCACCACCTCCCCTTCTCCATCGATCAGCAGGCTGACATGACAGGCGGCACAGGTCGGGGCCGTAAAATCTTTTCCCACCTTCCAGGGAATATTTTTAAAATCCCATTCTTTCCCCTGGGTAAAAAAAATATTGCCGTGTTTGCTGACCGAATAGACCTTATAGGCCGGCACATCCGGTCCTTTATGGCATTGGGAACAGGTATAGGGCTGGCGGGCCATTTCGACGGCAAAGGCATGCCGGGTATGACAGGCCGCACAGGAACCGAGAGATCCATCGGGATTGACCCTTCCGACCCCCTGGTTGGGCCAGCCGGAAAGGATAGGGAATTCCATGGTCCCCATCGACGTCTCCCGGGTCTGCTTCCCTTTTACCTCCACCAGGGTGCCGTGGCAATGATAGCAGGAATCGTATTGGGTCTCCAGGTCCGGCCGGGCATG
Source organism: Deltaproteobacteria bacterium (assembly GCA_016219225.1). Lineage (NCBI taxonomy): Bacteria > Pseudomonadati > Myxococcota > Myxococcia > Deltaproteobacteria bacterium. The sequence goes on along the minus strand of JACRBX010000341.1, from coordinate 17,440 downwards.
AACGATTTTTCCCTTCCGGTATCCCTTCAGGCCGTTAATCTCATCGGTCAGCCCGCTAAAGAGCGGATTGGCCTTCAGATTGTCATAGGCCCGGGACATTATATTCTGACCGAACTGTTCGAATTCCGTACTGTGGCAGACTGCACAATCAGCCGGGGTCACGACACTATGGATAGTATAACCGTTATGCTCAAAGCTGTCTTTATGTTTTTCCGCATTCAGGGTATGGCACTCGGCACATCCGACAACCGAAGCCGATAATCCGGCCGGCACCTTTTCGCTGGAAACCCGCCTTTCGAGCTTTCCTTTTTTAAGGGCTTCGCCGGGGGTATGACCGGCATGCCGACTTTTTTCCCAGTCCCCGACAATCCCTGGGGAAATTGATTTGTGGCAATCGAGACAGGCTTTGGTGCCTTCGCTGACCTTATCCTTTTTAGAAGAAGAACCGGCAAAGGCGGAAATCCCGATCAGGGGAAGAACAATCAGGACTCCGATGAGCATCCTTTTCAATATCATAGGAATTCCTCTTTAAACCTCATGCCCCAAGAGCGCCTCACCAAGCATGAAAATATCTTTGGCCGACCCCCGACCCCTGATCCCTGACCCCTGAATGCTATTTTCGTATTAAGCATAGGATCCCAAAATCTGTTTCACTTTTTTTTGATCCACCCCACGGCCGACTAAAGGCCCTTGTTTCAACACCGGGAAATGGTCTTCAAAGCTCGGCCGTTTATTCCGATAAATGACCCCCACCGGAATCCGTTCGCCCCATTCCATGGCCGTTTTCATGGCCGGCTCCCATTGGGCGGGGTCATAGTCATCCGGCAGGGCATAACAGCGCTTCTTATACCAGGCCAGGGTGTTGACCAGGTTAAAGGAAATACAGGGCTGAAGGATGTCGATCAGAGAGAAGCCGTGGTGGCTTACGGCCTGTTGAATCAAGTCGGTCAGATGATCGGCCATCCCTGAAAAAGCCCGGGCAACAAAACCGGCCTGCATGGCCACAGCCACGGCCAAGGGATTAAAAGGGGCCGAGGGCACCCCTTGAGGCTGGGCCTTGGTGATCCGTCCCTCCTCGGTGGTCGGGCTGGCCTGGCCTTTGGTCAAACCATAGATTTGATTGTTATGGACCAGCAGGGTCAGATTGATGTTCCGGCGGATGGCCGCCAGGAAATGGTTGCCCCCTTCCCCATAGGTACAGCCGTCCCCGCTTTCGGCAATAACCGTCAATTCCGGGTTGGCCAATTTAGCACCGGTGGCTACAGGCAAGGCCCGGCCATGGAGACCGTTAAAGACATTAGCCCTTATATAATGGGGGGCCTTGGCGGCCTGTCCGATACCTGAGACCAACAAGACCTGATGGGGTTTTAGACCCAGGCCGACCAGGGCCTTTTTGACGGCCGACAGGATGGAAAAATTTCCACATCCAGGGCACCAGGCGGTTTCAAACGTTCCGTAATCTTCCAGGGTGACCATAGCTAAATTCTGCCTTCAGCCTCAAGTTCGTCGAAGACGAACGCTCCTCAATGGAAGCGCTCCTCAAACGCCTTTATTATAAACTCCGGAGTAATGGGCAATCCGTCATAGCGTAACACCTGCTTGGCGATCTGAAATCCTGTTTCCTGCCGGATCAAGCGGGAAAGCTGGCCAAAGGCATTGCCTTCCACACAAACCACTTCCCCGGCCTCCTTAAGGAAACCCATAAATTGCTCCGGCACCAAAGGCCAGACCTGTGAAAAATGGAGGGTCCCCACCCGTTTTCCTTTTGATCTCATTTTAGCGGCGGCCTCTAAGACCGATCCTCTGGTGGATCCCCAGGTGACCAGCAACAAGTCCGGCTTCGTATCCCCGGAGAACTCCGGAGGGTCAACCTGCCGGACCAGGGTCTCGATTTTTTTGAGCCTTTTTCCCACCATCTGTTTCCGTATCGAGAGATCCTCGGTCAGATGCCCGTCTTCCGTATGTTCATCACTGTCGGCCACGACCAGGTGTTCGCTCCTTCCCGGAAGCAGTCGGGGCGAAATCCCCGTTTCCGTCAGGGCGTAGCGCAGGTAAGAGGCGACCGGACCGGACCATTCCGTACCGGGACGAACCGGTGAAAGATCGGACACCTCAAAAGGATCGATGGCCCGATAAGAGTCGGCCAGAAATTGATCGGTCAGTAAAAAAACCGGAGTTTGAGCCAACTCGGCTAATTCAAAGGCCTTACGGATCAGGCGGAAACACGCTTCCACCGAACCCGGGGTAAAAACGGCCCTGGGAAATTCGCCATGGCCGGCATATAAAATAAATTCCAGATCGGCCTGTTCGGTTCGGGTAGGCAAGCCGGTAGCCGGCCCGGGACGCTGGGCCACTACGATGACCAGAGGCGTTTCAGTCATCCCGGCCAGACTGACCCCTTCCACCATCAAGGCAAATCCCCCCCCTGAGGTCGAAACCATACTGGGGACTCCGGCAAAAGAGGCCCCGATGGCCATATTAATGGCCCCGATTTCATCTTCGGCCTGTTCGACAATCAAACCCATGGCTTCAGCCTGGGGGGACAAGGTCAGGGCAATGGAGGTGGACGGGGTCATGGGATAAAAAGAAAAAAACTTCAGACCGGCAGACAAGGCCCCCAGGGCAATGGCCTCGTTGCCATGCATCATCCAACGTCGGCCCGGATGGGAAGGGTAGGGTAGTTTCGGGAAAGATACCGGCTGTCCCTCCGTCCATTGATAGGCCGTCTTCAGGATCTTCCGATTTTCCCCGGCCACGGAAGGGGGTTTATGAATAAAAAATTCTTCCAGAGCCTGGCCGACGACCTCTTCCGGAAGACCGATGAGGGCCCCGGCTACCCCCAAAGCCAGGATATTGGAAAACCTGGCGGCTGCTAATTTTTTGAAAGGGACCTCCAAACAGGCCAATCCGTTTCCTTCCCAGCCGCTGTCCACCACCATCAATCCCTGGGAAGAAAGCTCCGGCCCATGGATAGCCCTGGTCTGGATATCAAGGCAAATCAGCAGATCGATAGTTTCCTGAGGGGCACGGACTTCTTCTGCCGAGGTGCGGATGGAAAAGGTGTTGTGCCCCCCTCGGATGCGGGATTGATAGCCCTGGGTAACCACAATAAAAAAACCATTGCGCACCAGACCCTTGGCTAACAATTGTCCGATAGTTACCAGACCCTGCCCGGCTTCACCGCCAAAAACAACGTTGACGGAACGGTCGGTCATTCCTCACCATCTAACCCGGCACGTTCTTTTTCTATGAACCATCCTTCAGGATCGGTGAGATAATAGCGGGTATCTTTCAAGGCTTTCCAATGTTCCTTTTCCTCCAGGATCATCTTATCCAGAAAGGCGGCCTCCAGGGGATCGGTGGCCCTGGCCCGTTGATCCTGATAAAAGGTTACACTGGCCCATTCCATATCCAAACCCAAATCGACCGCCTCGAGATCACCGGCCGGGGCCTTTATTTTTCCCATTTCCCTGTCGGTCAGGTCCCGGAAAAAGGCCCCCAAGTCCTTAAACGGCCCTTTTATGGATTCCCAGTCCCTGGTCCAGCACTTCCCGGCCGTCAGGGTATCATGGATCTGTTTGATCCGTTGGGTATGGAGAATCTCATCTTCCGCCAGGGCCGCAAATATTTCCATACACTGGGGATCCCGGCAGGAATCCCGGGCCTTTTCATAAAAGGCTTTTCCCTTTTCTTCCATGGTCAGGGCCGTAGCCAGCATGTCAAGGGAACACTGGGTTGGACTGGTCATTTTTATCAGGCCTTCCATAACCCGTGGAGGTTGCAATATTCCCGGGCGGTAATCTGCTCGGCTTGGACTTCGAAAAAGGCCTCCGGGACCATCCCGGGTTTCAGAAACTGGCGATAGGCCTTCCCGTCGGCAATCACTTCTATCCATTCGATATAATGTTTCTCTTCCATGGGATGGGCCACGCTCCCCACTTTAACCTTAAAGCCGCTGGCGGTTTTTTCAATGACCGGCACGTGCTTTTCTTTGGCAGCATCCACAGAATTTTCAACGAATAACTTCATAGGCTGGCCGCAACAAACCAACTCCCCCTGGCCTTCATGGAGCACCTCTACGATGTTCCCGCAAACCTCACACTTGTAAATTTGTAATCGTTCGGTCATGTTTTTCACCTCTCCATTTTGTTTAATAATCAAATCATTGCAAAAAGCTAAATTGATTAGGCGGTTAGTCGCTTAGTCCAATACATCGGCAAAGTTCTGTCGATCAGGTGAGCAAGGCCCCTCTATCCGTCATTCCGGCAAGATTTAAGCCGGAATCCAGGGACTTTGGTTTGCATTTTCTTAAAAACCTGGATTCCCGATAAAGACATTCGAGAAAGACGAAAAAGGGTGCTACAGTTTTAAGTCAAGTGCCCCATCAGGGGCCACCTCTTCCGGGGAACCTCCCTGACGAGGGATAGGCGCTTACACCCTGGATCGGAGAATTTATAAGTTATCGTCTAATAACTCGTAACTCGTATCGCACAACCCGCAACAATGAAATTTCAAATAACTTTGGTTAGTACTTAATTTAAACTACTATCAAAAATGTTTCAGAAAAGACATGGGGGAAAACCTGTATTTTTCAATAAAAAACAACCTATTTGCTTTTTTTTTACCAGTTTTCTCTCAATAGTTCGTAATAATCCCTGGGGTGGTCGCAGGCCGGGCACTGGTCCGGGGCCTCCGGGCCTTCATGCAGATAGCCGCAATTCAGGCAACGCCAGACCACCGGTTTATCCTTTTTAAAAACCCGGCCGGATTGCAGATTGGCCAGGAGCCCCAGATATCTTTTTTCATGCTGCTTCTCGGCTACGGCAATGGATTCTAAGATCATGGCTATATCATTAAAACCTTCTTCTCGGGCTATCCGGGCAAACCCAGGATACATTTCAGCCCATTCATAATGTTCACCACCGGCCGCTGCTTTTAAATTCTCGGCAGTACTCCCGATAACACCGGCGGGAAAAGAGGCCCGGATCTCGACCTCCCCGCCTGAGAGCAACTTAAAAAGGCGTTTGGCATGTTCTTTTTCCTGGTTGGCGGTCTCTTCAAAGATAAATGACATCTGAACCAGACCTTCCTTTTTGGCCTGGCTGGCAAAATAGGTGTAGCGGTTTCTGGCCTGGGATTCCCCGGCGAAAGCAGTCAGGATATTCTTCTCTGTTCTGGATCCTTTTAGTTCCATGATCTTTTTCTCCTTTGAATTTATTTGCGGTTTGAAATTCTGATGACCCTGTAAAAACTCGTCATTCCCGCGCAGGCGGGAATCCAGGCCAGACGTAACCAATTCTAATCACTGGATTCCCGTCCCCGATTAAGATATTCCAGGACAAGCTTCCACGGGAATGACAAAATCGGGCTCTTTCGGCTTTTTTACCAGTCCATCAAATATGGGGAACTATTTAATCAAAATAGGTCAGGCCTCCGGCCTGACATCAGATAAGGATCGAGCGATGATCAAAAGGAACGATCTCTCCCGCAATCAGGACAAATCCAGGTAATATTATTACATGTCAGGCCCCAGGCGTTTTCCTTGAGGCAAAGTTGGCAGATTTGAAATCCACAAGGGCAAACCCAGCAAAAGGCTTCCCCTTTGCCGCAACAATGGCATTTAAAGTGCCTTCTGGGTTTTTCTTGCCTTTTTTTAATCTCATCGGACATGGGATATAAAATCTAAATGGATTTTATTATCGGGGAAAAATAATCAGCGTATCTCCAGTTCGTGCCGGGTGGTTTTTATCCAGTTTGTTCCATCGGACCAGTTCGTCGGTAGAGACCTTGAATTTTTTGGCAATACCCTGGAGGGTTTCCCCTTTTTTGACTTTGTACTGGATCTTTTCTTTTACAACAGGAGGTTTCTTCTCCTCTAACAGGCGCTTCTCCAATTTTCCAACTTTGGTTGACAGATCCCGGTTAATGGCTTCCTGGGACTTGAGCCGTACTTCCAATTGGGTTTGGTTGTCTTGAATCGCTTTGATCTTTTGGTCGAATTTTCCAGCCTGTTCCCTGGAACTGGTTTCCATAAAATTTATTTTTTTTTGTAATTTTGTGGAAGTCCCGGAACTTTCCTGGAATAAAATGAAATACCCGATATAAATCAGGCCTATTACAATTAAGAGACCGAACATGATCTCCAAAGCCGATAATTTGAACCGTTGTTTAAAATAAAAAGGCGACCCTTGATCCTGGGATGGGGATGGGGATGGGGTATTTTTTATTTCCGATTGATTTTCCATTGATTTTTCCTTGGGAGGCGGATTTTTAATTTAGAATAATAACAAAAATCGATTGGATTTGTCAATTTAGGAGATGTCTACGAAAGCAAGATTGGATTATTGAGAGAAAAAAAAGAGGGAATAATGAGTCTGGATTTGGGGTGCCCCTCCGGCATAATTCGATTGACCTATTCAAATTACCCGATCTGATCGCCCAACCTCCCCGAGGTCCGACGTCCTATTATTTTATTTTTTTGGGGGTCCAGCCTCCGGGCCGCTTTAAACTTCCATATATTTTTCCCGGGCCTGGGGGTTGGCATTTAATTCTTCTTTGGTCCCGGAAAATCCGACGTGGGCCTTGCCCATCAGATAAACGCGGTTGGCCAGCGACATGGCCACCTTAAAGTTATGTTCCACCAGTAAAATCGAAACTCCGGCCTTGTTGATCTCGGCCAGGATGTCCCGGACTTCCTGGACCATGATCGGGGCCAGCCCTTCGGTGGGTTCGTCAACCAGTAACAGTTCCGGGTTGCCCATCAAGGCCCTTCCTATGGTCAGCATCTGCTGCTCACCGCCGGATAAGAACCTTCCTTTTGAGCCGGACCTTTCTTTCAGCTTGGGAAAATGCTGGAAGATCCGCTCCACGGTCCACTTGGTCCCGTTGATGTTTTCGGATATCTTCCCTCCCTTAATACCGATTTGAAGATTATCCACCACGGTCAACTCCGGGAAGATCCTTCTCTCTTCCGGCACATAGCCTATCCCCTCCCTGGCCACTTTGTAGGGGGGAAGCCCGGAGATCTCCCGGCCTTTAAAGACGATGGAGCCCGATTTCGGTTTGAGAAGTCCCATAACACTCTTCAGCGTGGTGCTCTTGCCCATGCCGTTTCTCCCCAGTAAGGCGACGATTTCCCCAGGCGCCACCCGTAAGGAGATATTTTGCAAGGCATGGCTCAGCCCGTAGTAGGTATTGAGTCCCTGTACATTCAGCAGCATCCTTAAACCTCCTGTTCCCCCAGGTAGGCATCCTTCACCGCCTGGTTCTGCCGGATCTCATCCGGCGTCCCGGTCGTTAAAATCTGCCCATAATGGAGAACGGTAATCCGATCGGCAATAGAAAAAACCACATCCATATCGTGCTCGATGATGACCATGGTTTTCCCTTCGGTCAGTCGCCGGATCAAATCCACGGCCGTGTGTGTTTCATCCCGGGACATGCCGGCCGTGGGCTCGTCGAGGAGGACCAGGTCCGGGTTCGTGGCCAGGGCCATGCTGATTTCCAGGGAACGGTGTTTTCCATAGGACAATGCAGCGGCCGGAAAATTCCGCTCCCCGTCCAGATTGATCCTCTTCAAGACTTCTTCCGTTTCCCGGGTGATCTCCTTCATCTTGTCCACTTTATGCAGCAGGTTGAAGCGGATCTTATTCTTGGAGAGGATGGCCAGACGAATATTCTGAAAGGCCGTCATATTGTGAAAGGTACTGGTGATTTGAAACGATCGCCCCAGGCCCAACCGGGTCAACTCATGGGGCCTGGCCCCGGAAACATCCTTTCCTTTGAAATGGATTTTCCCCTGGCTGGGCCGGTAGGTCCCGGTGATCACATTGAAGAGCGTGGTTTTGCCGGCGCCGTTTGGGCCGATGATGGCATGCCTCTCCCCTTCTCTAACCTGCAGGTTGACGTTGAACAGGACTTCCAGTCCTTTGAAATCCTTATACAGTCCTTTGGTCTCCAGGATATTCATGAAACCTTCTCCATTGGGGCCTTTGCGGCCAGGGGGGAACCCCATCTTTGTTTCAAGTAAGTTATAAAGCCCATCAGTCCCCGAGGGGCAAACAGAATGACCAGAATGAGGATCAGACCATCCACCAGTTCTACCCGTTCGGTATAGCGGGTGGTTATTTCGGTCAAAATCTGGAGGACTCCGGTGCCCAGGAGGGGGCCGAAAAAGCTGGCCACCCCTCCGACCATGACGTTGATGACCGGGGTAAAGGAAATCAAAACACTCAACCCGCCGTCGGCCGAGATCAGATTCTGGAACAAGGCATAAATGGAGCCGGCCACACCGGCAAAGGCGCCGGAGATCACATAAACCGCGGCCTTGGTCTGGGGCACCTTAAAACCTATGTAGTCGACCCGCTTGCTATTATCCCGGACCCCGGTCTGTATTTGTCCAAAGGGGGTTTTGGTCACAAACCACATGATCCAGAGGCTGAGCCCTAAGACGGCCATGGCAAAATAATAGAAGTTGGCCGAGTCTTTTATGCTGACCGACAGGATTCCCGGAATTTGAAAATCAGGCAGGGGAAATCCTCCGATGCCGTCCTCGCCGCCGGTTATGGTTCGTAATTTCAGGGCCAGGACATACATCAACTGGCCGAAGGCCAGGTGCAGCATCGCAAAAGCCGTGCCGCTGACCCGGACGACCAGAGGGCTCAGTATGAGGGCCAGGAGGGCTGCGGCAAAAAAACCGAACAAGAGGGCCGGGATAAGGGGCATTCCCTCTATATGTTTCAGGGCCAGGGCCGTGGCGTACCCTCCGGTGCCGAAAAACATGGCATGGCCGAAACTGAACAGACCGGTAAAGCCCAGCAGAAAATTATAGGAGACGGAAAAGACGGCAAAGACGGCAAAGGTTACAAAAAAGTTGGTATAGTAGATGCCGAATAACTTGGGATATAAGATCAGGACCAGGATTAACCCCGCCCATAAAAGCCACCGACCGGTATTATTCATCATTCCCTTTCTCCGAACAAGCCCATAGGCCGAATGGCCAGGACAATAGCCATGAAGGCAAACATCAGGACCGGCGCCAGAGCAGAAAAGAACTGCACGCCATAAGAGCTCAACAGCCCGAATATAATAGAAACGATAAAGGCCCCCATGAGGCTCCCGAATCCTCCGGTGACGACCACCATAAAGGCATCCATGCCCACCTGGCCGTCCAATCCGGGAAATACCGTCAGGATGGGGGCGATGACCACCCCGGCCACCCCGCCCAGCCAGGTCCCCACGCCAAAGACCACCATGAAGACCAGAGGGATATTGATCCCCAGGGCATTGACCATATCGGCATCGGAAACAGCCGCCTGGACGATTTTGCCCAGTCGGGTCTTGTAAAGCAGCAGAGCCATAAACAACAAGACCAGCAGGGCCAACCCGATAACGAAAAGCCGGTAGACCGGATATTCCATACCGGCTATGATGACCAGACCCTCCAGAACAGGAGGCATCTTCACCGGCAGGCTCTCCGTGCCCCAAAAAATCTTGACGGCCGCCAGTATGACCATGCCGAAGCCGACGGTGACGATCAATTCCGGTAAATGGCCGCCGACATGCACTTTTCGGAGAATCAATCTTTCCAGCAGGATTCCAAAAATGGCGGTGATGATCGGGGCCAGGAGCAGGGCCAGCCAGAAGCTCCCGGTCCAGGTTATAAATTGATAGCAAAAATAGGCGGAAAGCATGAAGAAAGCCGTATGGGCCAGATTCAAAATCCCCATCATCCCGAAGATCATATTCAATCCGGAGGCGATCAGGAAAAGTATCATGCCGTAGGCCAGCCCATGTATGCCCTGGGCCACGTACATTGCGGTTTTTGGGTCCATCTAATCCTCTTGCAACGGTTTAAGTTCAGTAAAAAAATGTTTACGTTCAGTAAAAATAGGTCAGGCATCCTGCCTGACAGGGCCGACCGCCGGGGGCTACAGACTAAAACCCTTTAGACCATAGACCCGGCGATCGGCGCCCTGTGATTCTTTCACGTGATGCCCAACGGGGCATGAGGGTTTAGTTAATCTCCCGAAGGGCTCTTCCCTTTGCAACGGTCCAGCTTCTGATCCATCAGAGGCAACACCTTAGCCGCCGGAATCGTAAAGGTGGGACCGGGGTTGGAAGTACCCTTGAACCAATAGTTGGGCGGGATATTGAACGATACCTTCTGTTGTTCCGGGGGGACGTATTCAAAGACATGCAGGTCCTGAATCGCCTTGTGGTCGCAGGCCCGCATTTTCATGACCTTCCCGGTTGTATATTGATAGCTGTCCCCTTCCCAGACCTTGATGATCTTTTCCGGATCTACGCTGCCGGCCCGCTCGATAACACTCAGAAGCCAGTAAGTCTGCTCGGTGTAGGAGCCTATGTTTCCTACTCCGTGTTCGAACAGACGGGTATTGAAAGGGGCCTTCCATTTATTCTTCCACAGGTTGTTCCAGGTCTTGTAGTATTTGATCTGATCGGGTGTCTTGAAGGTGGGGAGTTCCGCACCGTACTGGCTGAGCTGGACCAGTCCTTTGGTCCCGTCGACCCCCACTTCATGCAGGAAATTGGGTTCATCTAAAAAGGTGTGGGCAAAGGGCAGGTTGATGCCCATCTGCCGGGCCTGCTTCAGAAGGTTGGCAGCGTCCGGGATCCAGTCCCCGGTATAAACCACCTCGGCCCCGGAGGCCTTGATCTTGGTCAGGAAAGGGGCGAAGTCGGTCAGAAACAGCTTATGGTAATCCTCGCCGACGATCTGGGCATCCGGATAGTATTCTTTCAGACCATGTTTGAAGCCGTCTGCCATAGCATGTCCGAACATGTAGTCCTGGCAGAGGATATAAAACTTCTTTTCCTTTTTCCGGATCTGTCCGTAGTAATAGGCTATACCCCGGCCGATCTGCTCGGTGGAAAATGAGGACATGAAGGCATAGCGGGAGAAATTCGTGGCATCCTGGAGTTCATCGGATAAGGAAGCGGCGTTCTGAGAAATGACCTTGTACTTATTGGCCACGTCGTTGATGATCTTTTGCAGATTGCTGCCGTCCGTGCCCCAGAGGACATGGACCTTTTCCTGCAGGATCATCCTTTCGCAGACCTTTTTGCACTGGTCCGGCTTGGACATGTGGTCGGCCTTGATGATCTGAACCAGCTTCTTTTTTCCGTCTACTAACAGGCCGCCTCTTTTATTGATGTCATGGGCGGCCCAAAGAACGGAGATATAATAGATCTGCCCCACTATGGCCGCCGGGCCGGAAAAAGAAGCCACGATAGCGATCTTGATCGTGTCCCCCGTGGGAATCACGGGGTTGTTGGGGTCAAAATCCGACATGTCGCCCATTTTGTTGAATTCAAACTTGGCATTAGCCGCCAGGGCCTGGGGTGGCATAAAAGTCGTCAGGGAAAAAAAGGACAACAAACAGACCAAAACAAAAATCCAGTTACCATTCCTTTTCATCTTACTTCTCCTTTCTATTGCCCATGGTAAAAAATTTGGAAACTAATTTGCTCTTTAGAGAAAGGTATTATGATATGATGTGTGCTTCTCACTTTCTTATCAAGTAAAATGCGAGAACATAATTCAAGAAGAAAATCAACTGCCACCGCAGATCTTTGGCGAATACGGATTCGGAACGACAAAAAGGATTTTTAAAAAAGATAACTTATATATTAAAATTATCTTTACCATGTCAAGAAAAAAATGCATAGTGAGGGAGAAAAATGTTACGGTTAATTAATGGCCATTAACCATTATATTAAATATTATAAACCTATTATGATTGATCGCCACGCAAAATGAAAAAGCAGTTGATTTTTGCAAAAGTGTTTTTTTTGAAACTTACATCTTGAAATCCTATTTTCGAACTAAATAGTATTCCCGGCCTTGATGGCGCGGCATTGAAACGGTCTTGAACAGAGAGGAACCTTTGTTATGAATAGAACCAGGGGGGGTTCTTCCCAGAAGGAGAGGGTTCTGCATGAAGCGGTCCTGCTCTTCTGGAAGAAAGGGTACCATGACACGACCATGAAAGATATCGCCACGGCCTATGGATGCAAGCCGGCCAACATTTATAATTTTTTTCCGCAAAAAGAGGCTATTCTATACGAAATCCTTCGGTCTCAAATCGAGACCATCATTTCTTACATCAAACCTCTCGAGGACGATGAAACTACCAGCCCGGTTGAGCAATTGCGGTTTTTTATTATCCAACATGCCACCTATGCCTTAGGTCACAAAAAAACGAATAAATTACTTTTTGACATCGGGCTGGACCGCTTATCGCCAGCCAAACGTAAAAAATTTGTGGCCTTACGGGACACCTACGACCGGATACTTTGCAAGATAATTACCCGGGGCATTAAATCCGGCGATTTTCAGGAAATCGATGTTAAGCTGGCGGCTTACAGCATAGCTTCGATGATTATGCGGGTCAATATCTGGTATTCTCCGGATGGCAGGCTGTCTAACCAGGAGATTATCCATTTTTATTGTGATTTTGCCCTGAGAGGATTACGGGGTGAAGCCCCCAAAAGCAAGCAAGGTATTGCCAAGGGTCGGAATACCAGGAAAAATAAAACTCCGGTTTAAGAGAAGACCCTGTGCAGGGGGTGGGAATTCCCGATCGCAAACCGGCCCGGGGAGGGCATCCCGGGCCGGTTTGCGAAGCTATTTACCGAAAAGCTGGCTCAAGCGCAGGAGCAGAGACAGGTCTCCGGCCACCTGATATTTTTGTTCCATAAACATCTGCTGACCGTCGGCCTTGCCGGTCATGATATCCATCCAGACCTCAAAAGGGGATGAAATAACCAAGTCCGGCTTTTCCGCCTCTCCCTGGACCGGTGTCAGGCTGCCATTCTCAATCCGAAAATAGCAGTGTCCTTCGACTTCCCCGGAAAAATGGAATTGAATGACCGCCCTTAGATCATGAGCGGCCTCCGGTTTGAATCCCATGGGCATGATAATCATAAAGGTCTCGATGGAATCCGGACGGGGCATGAGGCCTTTTTCGTAAAATTCTTTGGGGGTTACCCCTTCGGCAATGCAGGTTTTCCAGAACAGGTTGCCCATGGTCGCGAAGGCCTCCTTATCCTCGATGATTTCCTGATTGATTTGGGCCATCGTTTCCGGAGAGACCCTTAAATCCCGAACAATCTCCCGGCCGGCCTGTTGGAAGGCTTCATAAATTACCTGGGCCTTTTCGCCGAGATAAGGCAAACTCTCGGCCGCCGGCCGGTAAATTTCCGCTACCAGATTCCCCCGGCTTCCAAAAATAAACTGCACCCAGGAAGACATCTGGTCAAAAACACCTGCTTCCGGAAAACCGGCCACCGAAAGGAAAACCGCCTTGGGCAGGTTCTGGCGCAGGGGATGATGGGTTGTTCCATTGTGCTGCTCAAAGAAGGGCTGCAGCACCGGCAGGGTCCGTTCGATAAAGGCCTTCATGGCGGCATTGATCGTGTAATGATAAAGCGGCGAGGCATAAATCACCAGATCGCTGGCCAGCCATTTAGGAAAGAGATCCCGGCTCATATCGTCCTGATGGATGCACAGACCCGGGGTCTTGGTCCAACAGGTAAAACAGCCGGCACAATAGCGGATCGTTTTCTTCCGAAGCTCGATCACCTCGACCTCGGCCCCGGCCTCCCCCATCCCTTGAACCAGGTGGTTCAGCAGCAATACGGTTTTACTCTGACCCTCACCCCGAGGGCTTGAATTTACAGCCAGTACCTTCATAACATCCTCCTTATTTTTTATGCACGTTCATGATGAATTTGTATCGGCCCTTGAATTTGAAGCAGTCTTCAAATTTTATTGCTCTCTTCCAATGGTGTCGGCATCCTCCACCACCGCCAGCCACTTTCTCAGGGCGGCCTCCAAAATTTTCTCGGCCCGCTTGATATCCAGACGATATTTCTCCGGAATGAAAGAAAGGTCCACCACATAGATCCCGTTTTGTTTGACCCAAAAAGGACAGGCGGCCAGTTCAGTTTCAGTAAGTTGGGCCAGATGAAAGGCCACCCGGTTGAGAACGGCCTTGCAGTTTTTGATCTTCACCCCCTGAAAGGCGTAGTTGTTGGCAAAGAGTCGCAAGCCAGGAATCTTCCTGAGGGATTGCTCTTCCCGGATCAGAAAGTAAAAAGGCGCTATCAAGGTTTGGTAAGCGGGCCAAAAGGCTTCCGAGTTCAGATGCTCTTGAATCATGGAAACGATGGGCGCCATCTCCTTTCCGTTGGGGTCAAAATCGAGGAGCTTGGCCTGCCCTTGTGGCAGACCGCCTTTTTCCTCCAGCCTCCTTTTCAGTTCAGGGCGTACCAGGAAGGCCGCCTGGCACCTTTGCCAGACCCTCTCCGGAAGTCCTTCCAGATCCAACTCCCCTTCGTCTTTGGCATAGAAGATGGGCAGGCATGAGCGCCTCTCCCCGGGTGCTTCAGAATAAAGGGGCTGGATGGATTTTCCGTAGGGGAGAAATCGGGCCTCCAGGGCGGTCATCTCTTCTTGATCAATGAAAGCGATATGGGCCGCCTGACCGATATGCTCTACCCCTACGACCTGGAGTATGTGCCGGTCATAATCAAAGGCCGGATGCTCGGCCTGCCATTCCGGGTAGGTCAGAATCTGCAGTTCTTCTTTAAGGGCCGTCGGCAGCCTCTCGATCCCGTCGGGACCGAACAAATTGTCCTGAGGGAGGATCATGGTCCGGCATCCGGCATCACAGGCGGTCTCCAATTTTTCGGCCAGGCCGCCGATCGGGGTTATCCTCCCCTGGGTGTCGATTTCTCCGGTCATGGCCACATCCCGGCGGATGGTACGGCCCGTAAGAGCCGAGGTCAGGGCCAGGGCGATCGCCCCGCCGGCCGACGGCCCGTCTTTTGGTGTGGAGGCCCCCATGAAATGAAGATGGATGGGGGCTTCAATCTGTTCCAGTTTTATGCCCAGCGTTTCTGCGCAATGAAGAATGCCGGTGGTGGCCACCTTTCGGCTTTCATCCATGATCTTCTGGATGTTGCCTGTTGCCTGAACCATGCTCAGGAAGCTTTGGCGTCGCCCCTCAATCTCTGTCCCAAGACGGATGGGTGTGGCCTGAATGGGAATAATAGATCCGATACCGAGTTCGACGACCACTCCCAGGGCCAGCATCTCCCCAATCCGGTCTTCTTCATTAATCTTCCAGGGCCGTCTGGGGGCCCGCAGGTTTTCCTTTATTTTGCGCCGGGTGAGTCGCACCGAGGGTTTCCCCCCCAGGAGGATCTCCCGGCGCAGAACCCTTAAAAAGAGGGTGCGAATGATCCGCTCCAGTTCTCTGACCCCCGGTTCGTAGGTATAGTCCTTGATCAGGAGACGGATAAGATCTTCCTCCTGCTCGGGATCGAAGTGGATGGCCTCCGGCCCGATCTGGTGTCTTTCCCGGACCCTTCCGATCAGGTGGTGCCTGGCAATGGCCAGCTTCTCTTCGATGCTATAACGGTTAAGGACAACCACCTCACAGCGATTCACTACAGGAGCCGGTACGGTTTCCAGGGTATTGGCCGTCAGGATAAATTGACAGTTGGAGAGGTCGATATCGATGGTGGTTTCGGTGTACTTGTCATGAAAAAGGTGGTTCTGTTCCGGATCCAGGATCTCCAGCAGCGGAGCGATAGCGAATTTCTCCGTCTTGTCCGCCTCATCCAGAATAAACATCCCGTTCATGACCCCCATCTTGATCAACCCCTGGACGATAGCCCCCGGTTTGGAACCTTCATAGGTAAATCCGTGGCCCTTCATATCCGTCTCGTCGCGCATACCGCCCAGGGAGACTTTATGATAGGGGATGCCAAGATTCTGGGCGATGGAAATGGCAAAGGAGGTTTTTCCAACCCCAGGAGGACCCACGAAAAGGAAGGCGCTACCTGTTCGTCGCGGACGGAAATTCTTATCCCGGCCCCACTGTTGGTAACGCCAGATAAGATTGGTAAAAAAATCGCAAACCATCTCTTTGGGTCCCTGGAGCCCATAATGGGTGCTGTTAAGTCCTTGCTCGAAGGCCTCCGGGGACACCTCGATCCAGTGGGTTTTTCCCCAGGGAATGGCCAGCAGGGTTTCAATGAGTTCGGTATACTTGGGACCGCTTTGGCCGATGGCGCTGGCCCGGTTTTTATCTATGACCTCCAGGGCCTGGCGGGGAAAGGCCGGATCATTTCGGACCGCTTCGATGCGATCCTTAAGGCTTTTTACCGGAGGGGGGGCCGGTTCTACGGCCCGGACCGCGGGTACCGGCGACGGCGGGGCGGCCGGGAGGCGAATCGTCAACTGCTCAGTCAGGTTCTTCAAGGCCCCTTTAAAGAAGGAATAAGCCTCTTGCATATCGAGGCCTTCCAGGTTTCTATCCGACAGATCCAGTTCGCGAAAGAGATCCATCAGCCCCCATCGTTCCCGGAAGGTTTTAAAAATATCAACCGCTTTTTTTTCATCACCGGCGATAAGGATGGAAAAAAGGCGAAGGACCCGGCGAAGGAAATTCGTCCGCCCCATCAGCGAATAGGCGGTATTCCGGCTCCGCCGGAAGTATTCGCCCAGCAATCTCAAAGCCATGTCTCCGTCGAGGATAAAAAAGAGACCTTCCACCAATTCCTCGGGACCATCGGCCAGGCAGGCCGCCAGCTCGGACAGGATTAAAAAAATCAGATCCTCAGAGGTCTGTTCCTGCTCAGCGGCATTAAAAAGTTTCAGATAGGGTTGCCCTTTAAGCCCGGTCATTTCATCGGCCAGGGCATTCCGAAGCATCCGGTAAAAGGTCGGGTCTTCGGCCCGGCGATCCATGGCAAAGTCGACATCGGATAGGATCACTTCTTTTTCGGTTTTTTCAGGGTGAAGGGCATGCTCGATCTCGTGCCGGAGGAGGAATTCGGAAAAGGCCAGCATTTTGCCTTCTTCTCCCCGGTCTCCACCCAGTTTGGAATCGGGATGGGTAGGAAAGACAAAGGCCAGGTAGTCGAAGACCCGCTCATGGATATGGATCGTCCAATTCTTCTCCCCTTTGGTGATGATGCTTACGGTTCGGATGCGGTTTGCTTCATCATCGAGCCGTTCGATAACCAGGAGTTCGGCCTGCCGGTTGATCTTACCGGGGTCGGTCCCCCGCTTTCTGAAAAAGGGAAGGACCCGTCGGTGCATCAAGGTCCTCAGGATCTGAATGACCCGGGTAATCTCTTCCTGTTCGGGTGCCGGAAGGCTCTCCAGGACCCGAAAGTCAAATTGGATAGGAAACATGAACCTTTCTCCTTCCCTGACGCCAAAGCTGATTGCGCCGGATCACTGCATAGGTGCCCATGGCCCTTTCGGCAGATTCGAAAAAAGGAATACCGGCCTTAAAAAAGTCGGCGCCGAAATCCGTCTCGGATCCGGGAATGCTGATCACCACAAAGGGCTTCCCGTAATCTCTCTGGGCCTGGATGATGGCTTGTTGGTAGGCCTGGT
>JACRBX010000340.1 GCA_016219225.1 Deltaproteobacteria bacterium | reverse complement strand
GGGCACGAGAGCGTAACGAATAAAGACCTTTTGGTTCAGTTTAGCTTTTTGAAAAAACGTCGATAACCTCCCCGTCATTCCCGTGAAAACCGAAATCCAGGTTCTTTTCGTCTCAGCACAAACACCAGGATTCCGGGTTTTATCAGAATAAAGAAGATAAAATCGGGATTTTCAGATAAAAGTTTCAAATTTTTCAAAGGGCTAAATTGTTACGACCATTTTAATAAAAAATCCTGGCAGCCTCGAAAAAAAACTTGACATCCAGATTTATTGATATATATACTGATATATCAATAAATATATGAGGAACGATCATGAATAATAGCCTTCGTTACAAAGCCCACCAACTCATCAAAGATAGGATCATTTCCCTTGAACTCAAGCCGGGAGATGAACTCCGTGAAGGCAACCTGGCCAAAGGAATGGGTATGGGCCGGACTCCGGTCCGTGAGGCATTGCTGATGCTGGAGCAGGAAAAGTTGGTTGAATGCCGGGCCAATGTGGGATACGTGGTCCGGAAGCTGACCCGTAAGGAGGCGGAAGATTATTATGCCCTGCGGGAAGCCCTGGAAGAATTCGCAGCGCCGCTCATAATTGAAAGGATCACCCCGGAGTTAGTCAAGGAACTGGAAAAAATTCTGCAGAAATCGGAGGAATGCCTGAAAAGGGGGGATATCAAGGGCATCGCCGCCAATAACACCGAATTTCATAGCATCCTTTACAAGGCCACCGATTCGGAGGCCTTCATGGAACTTATCTTATTGGTAATCGATAAGATACGCTGGCTCCTGGCCATTGCGGTAACTTATCAAAAAGGGCCGGCCGAAGCACTGGCGGATCATCGCCGTATGCTGCGGGCTATCCAGAACAGGAGCTTGTCCGAGCTGAAGAAGGAAATTCGCCTCCATCTTCAACATGCCCGGGAAAAATATTTTTTAATGTCGGAAATGCTTTTTTAAATAATAAGAATAAAGGAAGCAGGAGGTACTTATGAAAAAGGTCGAAAGAATCAGCAAATTTTGGATATGGGTAGTATTATCCGTTCTTCTGGCGCTTGGCTACTGGATACCCTCTCAAACGTTGGCTGCGGAACCAGTTTACGCCCTCAGGCTGACTAATCCTTTGCAGGCCGAATCCCTGGTGTCAAAGGCCTTGGAAAATTGGGGCAAAGATCTGGAAAAGCGAACCAATGGGCGGATCAAGCTGAAGTATTATCCCAATGCCACTCTGGCCTCCATGCCGCAGCAATACGACGCTGTGGTCAAAGGAATCGCCGAAGTAGGTATGCACATTCTGGGCAATACCATGGGACGGTTTCCTCTGAGCGAAGTATTGGATCTGCCACTCGGATGGCCCAACTCCACAGTGGCCACGAGGATTGCCAATGAATATTACGAAAAATTCAAACCAAAGGAACTGGAGACCGTCAAGGTGCTCTGGCTCCATGAGATGGGGCCCGGCTGGCTCTGTACCTTGAAGAAACCGGTCAACACGCTGGAAGATCTTAAAGGCATGAAGATGCGGACAGCAGGGAATAATGCCAACTACATGAGGGCACTGGGTGGTGTACCCGTTGCCATGCCCATGACGGAAGTCTATGACGCCCTTTCCAGGGGTATGGTCGACGGACTATCGTCTGCTTACGAAGCCCTGGAAAACTGGAAAACAGGTGAATTCGTTAGATACGTGACGGAAAACAAGGACAGCACTTTCAGCGCCACCTTTCTCGTGGCCATGAACAAGAAATATTGGGAAGCACTCCCAAAGGACATTCAGACCGTGATCGATCAGATGAGCAAAGAACAGGTGGAGAAATTCGGAAAGGCCTGGGACGAAGCTTACCGGTCCGGCAAGGATTTCGTTACCAAACGAGGCACGAAGATCATCACCCTATCTAAAGAAGAGGAAGTTAGATGGGTCGAAAAGGGAGCCAAACCGATTGTCGAGTCTTATGTTACCCGTATGAAGGAAAAGGGGCTTCCGGGAGAAGAAGCGGTCAAATTCGTTCAGGAACGTTTAAAGGCCATTAGGAAATAACCGGTCGGTCGGGGTGGCTATAGAAGCATTCAATCCGAATAGCGGAGGGAAAATGGGAGGATTACAAAAACTGGCCGTGCGTTTGACTGGAGCCATGGATATGGTGGCAGCAGCCACATTGGTGTTCATGATGTTCCTGACGGTTACCGACGTTGTGCTCCGATACCTCGGCCACCCTTTTATGGGGGCCTACGAGGTTGTCGCTTTTGGCGGTGCCGTGGCTATAGCCTTTGCCATGCCCAGGACATCTCTGGTGTACCATAATATCGCTGTCGAATTTCTTACCGATCAACTCGGCAAGGGGGTTCGGCGATGGCTGAGCCTTTTCACGAGGTCTCTCGGCATTGGGCTCTTCATCCTTCTGGGTTACGGACTTATAAATAAAGGCCTGGAACTGTATAGAGGGGGGGAGGTAACACCGGGTCTCCAGGTTATCTTCTACCCTATTGCCTTTGGCTTAGCCCTTTGCGCCTTTGTGGAAAGCGTTGTTCTTTTTTTTCTCATGATCCGGGAATTTATAACCGGAGAATTTGCAGGAGGGGGCCATGAGTGAACTTACGGTTTGTTTCATTGCTCTCCTGGTATTACTGAGCCTGTTCCTGACCGGCATTGAGCTGGCCTTTGCCATGGCCATCACCGGCGTTGCCGGATACGCCTATCTCTATGGGTTCAGTACGGCAATTGACATGTTTGCCAACGATTTCTTTGATACCCTGTCTTCCTACGCCTTGACGGTCATGCCCCTTTTTGTCTTGATGGGACAGATCGCCTTCAATGCCGGGATTGCCAAGAGGCTTTATGACGGTGCTCATAAGTTTGCGGGCCATATTCCCGGGGGGCTGGCCGTAGCTACGATCGTAGGAGCGACCATCTTCAAGGCAATCTGCGGGTCCGTGGCCGCCACGGCTGCCACCTTCGCCAGTGTCGCCGTTCCGGAGATGGACCGGTTCGGCTACTCCCGAAAGCTTTCTACGGGGATTGTGGCCATCGCCGGCACGCTGGGTGTTCTGCTGCCGCCCAGTATGGTCCTTATCGTTTTTGGAATAATCACCCAGTTGTCCATCGGCCGGCTTTTCCTCGCCGGGGTATTTCCAGGACTGATCATGGCCTTCTTCTTTGCGGTGATCGCCTATACCTGGTGCAAAATCAATCCTGCGGTGGGTCCCAAGAGCGACAAGTTTCCGATGAAGGAAAGGCTGGCCTCCATTCCGGGAAATATATGGCCCATCATCATTTTTCTCTTCATAATCGGCGGACTGATGAACGGCATTTTCACCCCCACCGAGGCGGGCAGCATCGGGGCCTTCACCGTTCTGGTGCTCTGTGTGGTCAGAAGGGATATAGGCTTCAAAGGATTTCTGAAATCGGTTCAAGAGGCACTTCGGACCGCCAGCATGGTGCAGATCATGATTGCCGCCTCGGTCGTTCTGGGGCATCTGATTACGGTAACCGACATTTCGAAAATCACGGCCGAGTGGATCGTGACCCTTCCCGTACACCGCGTGCTGATTATGATGGTCATTTTTTTGATCTATCTGGTGGGCGGTTCGATCATCGACGATCTGGCCTTTATGATCCTGGCCACACCGATTTTTTTCCCGGCCATGGTCAAACTCGGCTATGATCCAATCTGGTCCGGCATCATGATCGCTCTGACGGTTTGTATCGGCTGCGTCATCCCACCGGTCGCCATTTGCGTTTTTGTAGTCAAAAACATAACCAAGGAACCCATCGGCGTCATATACGCCGGGTGCTACCCCTTTCTCCTGTCTCTGATCCTGGTCATCGGTTTACTCTTTGTGTTCCCCTCAATTACCCTTTGGCTGCCGTCCATAATGATGAAATGAAGTTTTGGAGAAAGGAGAAAATGTTGGTCAGACAAACAATCGATCCATACTGGGATACTGAAATAGAGACCATGTCTTCGGACCAAATGGCTGCAATCCAGTTGGAAAGACTAAAGAAACAGATCGTTTACAACTACACCAACTCGTTGCTCTACCGGAGAAAATTTAATGAAGCGGGGATGAAACCGGAAGATGTCCGGAGTTGGGAAGATTTTCGAAATATCCCCCTGACGGGCAAGGACGAACAGAAGAGAACCCAGGAGGCCTCGACCGCAGAATTAGGACATCCCTTCGGACCGGGCACTATCACCTGTGCGCCTCAGGAAAAAATCGTCAGACTGAACTCGACCTCCGGTACTACCGGCACCCCGACCCTTTATGCCCTGACCCAGCATGACGTGAATATCATGAATGAGCTGCACGCCAGAAGGCTTTGGATGGTGGGCATAAGGCCAGGCCACCGGATCCTTCAGGGTCTGTCCCTCAGTATGTTTACCGGGGGGCTTCCCTTATCGCAGGGGATAATGCATTCGGGGGCCTGCGCCGTGCCGGTCGGGGCCGATGGGGGAACCAAAAGGGTCCTCGACTTTATCGATCTGACCCGTCCCCAAGCGCTCTTTACCACACCTTCCTTTGCCCAGTACCTTTTGGAACAGTGTCCCAAACTGATAGGAAGAGAAGCCGGAACCCTTGGTCTGAAATGGATTTTTCCTGTAGGAGAGCCTGGTGCAGGCAACATTGAGGTGCGTAAGCTTTTATCGGCGGGCTTCGGAGGAGCGCACATCTGTGACCAGACCGGAGGGGGCCACAGCTTTCAGGGGGCCGAATGCCTGGAGCCACCGGAGGTGTACAGCGGTATGCACTTCACCTCGGCCGACTACTGTATCCTGGAACTTGTCGACCCCAAGACCAAAAAAAACATCGAAATAGAAAACGGAGCCGTAGGAGAAATGGTCATGACCTTCCTCGAATGGGAAGGAACACCATTTCAGAGGTACGCCTATGGGGATCTCCTTCAGGTATTTACAAGCCCATGCAGTTGCGGGAGGACCGGTTTGAAATTCAAAATCATCGGCCGGGCCGACGACATGCTCATCGTCAAAGGCGTGAACGTCTTTCCCGAGGCGATCAAAAAAGAAATAGTGAAATTTGTTCCGAGGGTCACCGGGTTTTTCAAGATCCTCCTGGATAAGCCGGGACCGGCCATCACGCCTCCGCTCACCATCCGGATCGAGTACGGGCAGGGCCTGGGGGAAAAGGACATCGTCGCCCTGGAAGATGAAATGGAGAAGGCCTTTAAGGAGACGGTGCGTCTGAGACCAAAATTTCTCTGGGTACCTCCGGGTTCCATACCAAGAGAAACGGCCAAGAAGACCAGGCTGGTTGAAATCGCCCCTGGGGGCAACAGGGTCAGGAGCGAAAAATGAATGGGCGATTGGAAGAACTCCGGGCTGCCAAAGCGAAAACCCTTCTCGGCGGAGGCCGGGAGCGCATTGACCGACAGCATAAGGCCGGAAAACTGACCGCCAGGGAGAGGATCGACCTTTTGCTCGACTCCGGAAGTTTCCAGGAATGGAATATGTTGCTCGGGCACGCCCATGGACTCCCCGCTGAAGGCGTAGTGACCGGGGCAGGAATGATACATGGGAGGCCTGTCTGTGTCTTTTCACAGGACGCGACCGTTGCCGGCGGTTCCATGAGCCATTGGCATGGATTCAAGGTGCACCGGACCATTGAACGAGCCATTGAGATGCGGGTTCCCCTCATAGGACTGTTTGATTCCCCTGGGGCCAGGGTGGAAAGACCTGATGACGGCGGAAACGCCGGTGTCGTTCCGAACAGCGACAAACATGAGGCCTCCGTCTTTTACCCCAACACCCAAGCCTCGGGAGTGATACCCCAGATCTCTGCGATCCTGGGGAGTTGCGCCGGCACGGCCGCTTATTCTCCGGCCCTCACCGATTTTATATTCATGGTCGATGGTATCAGCCACCTGTTCATCACCGGCCCGCGAATCGTCAAGTCGACTTTAGGGGAAGAAATCGGCCTGGAAGAATTGGGCGGGGCCAGGGTCCACACCAGGGTCTCGGGTGTGGCCGATCTGAGGTTCAAGAATGAACAGGAGTGCTTTATCGGCCTAAGAAGACTCCTTTCTTTTCTTCCTCAAAACAACCAAGAACTTTCCCCGCTGTCAGATACCGGAGATGATCCAGACCGCCTGGATGAGGGCCTGGCCTCGATCATACCGGAATCACCGAGCAGGGCTTATGACGTCCGCAAGGTGATTACCCGCCTGGCCGATAAGGGGGATTTTTTTGAAATAAAGCCCGAATTTGCCGGGGAGATTGTCGTGGGCTTCTCCCGTCTTGGAGGGCACAGCGTCGGTTTCATAGCCAATCAACCCATGATCCGCGCCGGAAGTCTCACCGTGGACAGCTCCGACAAAGAGGCCCGTTTTATCCGGTTCTGCGATGCCTTCAATATACCGCTCATCCTGCTTATCGACACACCGGCCTATATGCCCGGCTCGGCCCAGGAGCACAGAGGAATCATCCGCCATGGCGCCAAGGTGCTCTACGCCCTCTGCGAGTCCACCGTGCCCCGTATAGGCCTTATTCTGCGCAAGTCTTACGGCGGCGGCAATCTGGGCATGGGCATCACACCGGGTATGAAGGTGGACTTCACCTTTTACTGGCCTTCGGCCGAGGCCGGGATTCTCGGGGCACAGCAGTCGGTCGACCTGTTCTATGCCGACGAGATCGCCAAGGCCGAAGATAAAGAGGCCTTCCGGGCGGAGATGGTCCGTCAGTACCGCGAAAGATACGCCAATCCGATTATCAATGCCTCCGGGAATCTCTATGCCGAGGATGTGATTGATCCGGCGGAAACAAGAAGGATACTTATCCGTTCTTTACAATTCCTGCGAACCAAATCCAGGAATTTGACGGTTTTTAAAAGGCATGGGAATATGCCTATGTAACCGTTGTACCCGTGTTGAATATCATCCGGCCAACGGCTCATGGCCGTAGGTCACTTATTAAACCCCCATGCCCTGTCAGGCACCCGCGAGCATGAAAATACTTCCGTAGGGACGGGTTTTAAACCCGCCCCTACAGCGCCCCAGCAGAGGCTACGGGTGGTTAAAAATTTATTTTCGTATTAAGGGCAAGGAAGGAACACGATGACAGAATCGGTTTTAAAGGGTAAGAAGATACTGGCGGTTGATGATGAACCGGACGTCCTGGCGGTACTGGAAGAAGAGATCCTCGGGGCCTGTCCGGGCTGCACCATCGACAAGGCTACCAGCTACGAAGGGGCAATGGCCCTGCTGAAATCAAAGGAGTACGATATGGTCGTTTTGGACATCATGGGTGTCCGCGGCTTCGAGCTCCTTGAAATGGCCGTCTCCCGGAAATTCAAGGTGGCCATGCTGACGGCCCATGCTCTGAACGCCGAGGCTCTCAAAAAGTCCCATGATCTGGGTGCCGGGGTCTACCTGCCGAAAGAAAAGCTGGCAGAAATCGTTCCTTTTCTTGAGGACCTTCTAAAATACGAGCATACGCCGGGTTGGAAGCGACTTCTGAAGAAACTCGAAAACTATTTCGACGAACGGTTTGAAGAAGACTGGAAGAAGAAAACAGGGATCACCTACTGGTGACCATCAAAAAAGGAGGCAAACAATGTTAAAAAAGCGACTGTCTGTATTGGTTTTAGTGGTATTGGTTCTCGTGGCAAGTGGCGGATTGATTACTTACACCGAAGCAGACAGCCCCTCGGCAAAACAATCGCGCATCACTCGAATCGAGATCAGCAACAAAATCAGTCCTGCTTTCGGTGGCACTTCATTTGGTTCTGTAGGCCGATACGAGTTCCTGGTCGGTAAGGTGTACGGGGTGGCTAACCCCAGGTCCTCCCGGAATAAGGGAATCATCGATCTTGATAAGGCACCCCGGAATGATCAAGGCATGGTCGAGTATTCAGCCGATATTGCGATTCTCAAACCGATTGATGTGCCCAAAGGGAACGGTCAACTCCTGTATGATGTATTGAACCGGGGCCGCAAGTTTTCATTGGTTATGTTACTCGGCACAGCCAACTTTGCTCAACCGGTCCCTGCTCAGCCGACCGGAGATACAACACTGTTGGAGCAAGGGTTTACATGGGTCTGGAGCGGATGGCAGAGCGATTTTCCGTCGACGGCCAACGCTGTAGGCGGTGGTGCCATGGCCGCTGTATTTCCAATCGCAACAGAAAATGGCAAGGCTCTGGTCGGTACCAGTCACGAAGAGATACGCCTTGACGGCTCTGCGCTCGGCGTTGCTGCGGTTGCCCCATCGGCCTTGACCTTCCAGTGGAAACTCACCTACCCCTCGATGACGCTTGATTCGTCTAAGATAGCCCTATACTACCGGAAATTAGCCGCTTCTGAGCCGATGAAATTGGACGCCTCTTCCATTGTCAGGTTCATCGATGAACGCACAATCGAGATAAAGCGGCCTAACGGCACTGACCTCGGAGCAATATTCAATCTCTATTACCCCGCTACGCAACCGATCGTTATGGGTCTGGCATTTGTGTCGGTACGGGACGTGATCTCATTCCTGCGATACGCGGCAGTTGACGAAAGTGGCAAACAGAATCCGCTGTTCGTTGCGGGAAAGTCCTCAGTCAAGAGGGCGATAGCTACCGGGGCCTCCCAAAGTGGGAGGTTCCTGCGAGATTATGTGTATCAGGACTTCAATATTGACGAAAAGGGTCGAAGAATATTTGACGGGGTGGTACCGACCATCGCCGGTGCAAAGCGGGCATTCATCAATTACCGCTTTGCCCAGCCGAACGTGAGTCCCCAATGGCAGCACGATTACTGGGGGTTCCCGGGTGCCCAATTCCCGTTCACTTACGCCACCCTGTTTGACCCAATCTCGGGCAAGACCGACGGGCTATTGAAGCGCTGCTCAGAGAGTAAAAGCTGCCCTAAGATCATGCAGGTGGATACCGAGTCCGAGACCTGGGGCTCGTACAACTCTCTTGTTGTCACTGACACGACGGGCAAGCCTCTCGTTTTGCCCAAGAACGTACGTGCCTATCTGATCGCAAGCCTTGCACATGTGCCGGGCAATCCCACTATGCGTGCATTCTGCCAGCAACTACTTAACCCACTGTCATTGGCAGCCCCCTGGCGTGCGTTGCTTGCGGATATGGGCCAGTGGGTTGGCCAGGGTATTGAGCCACCAACAAGCCGCTATCCTTCCAGGCCTTCCGATGGACGCGTTAGTGTTGATCAACTCGCGGCAATGTTTCCACGTATTCCAGGCGCACCATTTAACTGGGCGGTCAGCAAGCCTTACCCTGTGGATTACAGTCGGGTCCCATGGCCGGTTCCCGCTGCTTTCTATCCGGTCTCGGTTACACGGGTGAATGCGGATGGGAACGGCATGGATGGGGTGGTGATGCCGCAGGTGGCGGTACCGATCGCGACCTATTCAGGTCGCAACACGCGTGCTGAGGGTTTTGCGCAGGATGATCTGTGCAGCATTCAAGGCTCTTATATTCCCTTTGCGAAGACCAAGGCCGAACGGATAACGAATAATGATCCGCGTCCGTCCTTGGAAGAACGGTACACCGACAATGTCGTCTATCAGACTAAATTAAAAGCGATGGCCGACAAACTCGTGGCGGAACGACTGCTGTTGCCCAGTGATGCAGCGAGTATTGTGAAGAATACATTGCCTTAATAGCGATTAGGAACCAATAGCAGGGAATCGGCCGTACAAACGCCGGTTCCCCTTGGGAGCTGAAAATAAAAGGGGACGGACAAAAGGGGACAGGAGGTTTCTTTTTTGGGTAGCTTATATTCTTATTTTGCCTGTGTTGGGCACTGGAGCCTACCCTCAGTAATAGCAATACGTCCAAACTCCTGGAGGGGAAACCCTCCGGGAGTTTTTCAATTCCCCATTTAGTCTGTTTCCCACCCCTTATTTATGCGCTCAAAATATCGACGCCCGTTGTCTAAATTGTCTATTAATCCGGTAGATTACATTTTTTTTGGTGGGATCATGGTTTCGAGAATTCCGATGAGCGATCAGGCCGGTACGCCAGCTCATGGCCCCCTCGGTGACCAAGAAATGAAAAAATGGTTTTGATTTCAAGGAAAAGCAGGCGGGGTATTGGAAAGCGACGATTCCATTGATTCTCTACCTGATTAGTTTCGCCGCATGGGAAACGAATTCGGCAGGAGGGACAATCGAAGTATTGCGGAATTTTTTTTCGGGAAAATGGTGGATGTTACCGGTGATCAAAAAGTCAGCCTTGGATTCCAAAGCACATTCTAAAAAGGCATTGTCATCCGGGTCAGTAGTCACGCCATCGACGGTAATCTTTGGGACGACCCATAAGGCCGTCTTTCTGAGTGTTGACAGGAATTCCCTTCTTGGTCTTGGACCGGCGGTAAGAAGCGATCTCGCCTTCAATTTCTTCGTCGCTCATCTCGTCCAGCCCGGCTTTCCGCGCGCTGCGCTGAATGGTGGTCAAAATCTCAGGTTGTTTTACGACGTTCTTCAGATAGTCTTCCACACTTAAAATGACTACTTTTGGTTTTCCCCGCCTACTCACCAGGAACCGAGTTTTTTCCTTCTCCGCTTCTTCCATCATTTCCCCAAAATGGGTCCGGGCGGAAAGGGCGTCGACCAGTTTCGTTGCCGATTTAGTCGCCATAAGTTTCTCCACATTATATTAATCAATTAATTAGTTTGCTAACGATTAAGAAAATTATTCCTGGATAGAGTATAGAATAAGCAAAAGACAGGGTCAAGAAGAAACCTAAATCTACCACCTAAATTTTGACGGGCTGATTTTTCTGCTTTTCAACGCTATTTCTCCAGACGTTTAAAGCCTATGGCCTTGGAGGAAGCACTCCTTGATCAATTTTCGGTCCGTCGGTCCCCCATATCTATTTCGGCTATGACAAGGCCGCCAACAGCGACGTCTGGAAGACCGGCGAAGATAATGTGGTTCGAGGCCATGGCCGGCGCCAGCCTCTACTACAAAGTGGCCGAGGGCTTCTATCTGATCCCGGAATTCACCCTGTACGATTACGGCCGGAAACCCAACGATGCCGCCAAAACCGAATTAGGCAAAGAGTGGTTGGGCGGGGTGCAGTTCCGGTTTGTGTTTTAAGTTAAATACCTTAATCAAAACCCCGGAACACTCCGGGGTTTTGATTATTCAATCGGTTTATGTGGCCCGGCCCGGTTTTGAATGCCAAGCTTTCGACTTTTTTTGAACTGAGGGGGAAGCAGGTGAGATATGGCAGAATAAGCTGTTTCGGATATTCCATGAAACACTTCAGAGAAACCCCCCATTTCCCATCATAGGCTAATATCTTTCTCCATTCCTTTCTAAAGTCCTTTCTTTTTTGTCAAGTAAATAAAGAAACTTACCAGGGTTCTTCCTTTTAGGAGTACTTTTTGGTTGCTTTTGTCAATATTTTTTATATAAGATTATAACAAGTTTTATTGAGGAATCAATAGATTATGTAATCCTTGAATTCTAAAGAGATCTAATGGAAGAATAAAAGTTCCCATTTCTTATGAGGGAGGTGATTTTTTTTAGAAGGAATTTTCAAACAAAAAAAACGAATTCTTATTGGGCGCCATTCCTGGGAAACCATTTGCATTGGTTTGCTGAAGCTTATAGCAAAAAATCCAGTCCTACCGGCACCTGAAATTTTTAAGACTTTGAAATTGCCTCTTAAGACATTGGAACGCTGGCTAAAGCGATTAAAGTCCGAAAACAAGATTGAGTTTAGGAGTAGTCGTAAATTTTGGGGATACTGGATTAAGCAATAAAAGGCTGGACTGGTTTATCTGAAAGGCCACAATCATTTTGCCCGGATAAAACCCCTTAATGAGAAGGAGGTAACTTGGCAGAGGGAAAGATCCTGATACTGGGGGATGAGCAAGAATAATTAACTTAATGTTGAAATGCCGAATGTTGAAGGAAGTGAACCAGAGCAGAATCACAAAGAACTACAAGCGAGCGAGTTCGATCGGACATTTCTGCTATCCGAGCCTGATCGATTTCTAATTGAGTGGCCAAGAGGAGGATAAACCTATGCCGGTTATAGCCAGATTTTACGGCATCATAATCAAGATGTACTTCAGTCAAAGCGAACACGGAATCCCTCACTTTCATGCGATTTACGGGGAGTTCAATGCTGTTTTTGCTATCGAATCATTAGAGATGATTGAAGGGGATTTGCCGGATAGAGCTCAACGACTTGTCAAAGAATGGGCTGGCTTTTACCAAAAGGAATTATCGGAAATGTGGAATCGTCAAGAATTTAGGCAACTTCCAGGATTGGAGTAAATTGAACATGGAAAAGATACAAAAAATTAAGGCCGTACAAACCATAGGGAACGACCGGTTACTTGTCACTTTCGAAAATGGAATTAAAAAAATCTATGATTGCAGCCCTCTTCTTTCCAGACCGCAGTTTCACTTGCTTACGAGTCCTGCTTTTTTCAATGCCGTTCACGTTGATCCAGGAGGTTATGGCATTTCGTGGAGCGACGATATTGACCTGAGTGAATATGAACTGTGGACAAATGGGAAAGCAGTGCCCAACGAATCGCTCAAGACGGATGTGGCAAAAGACCGCCGTGCCGCTTAGCCTTGCGATTAGCCGAAAAATGGAACGGAACGCAGAGTAATCGTAGGGAACCTATTGATGAATCCTCGAAAGGTCATTCCGATGAAGAAGTTAGCGCAGAAAAGATCGCCAAAGAAAAGAATGGCTCGGAAGCCGAGGTTTTTGGAATCATTAGCTGGATCGGACGCCTTGTCGATTCTTAAGATTTTAGCTGAGCGCCATGACAACTTAGCCCAAGAAATCGATGCTATTGCGGAGGAACTGTTACGTGAAGTCGACGTTGAAGATGTAGCGACGGACGTCAAGGACGCACTGGAATTCTTGGATGTCGAGGATGTTTGGGATAGGTCCGGCAAACGCAGAGACGGGTATGTTGATCCTGGCGATGCGGCGTGGGAGATGTTTGACGAAGCATTGGAGCCTTTTCGGCACGACATAGAGAAATATCGAAAGCTTTGCATGTTGAAGGAAGTGAACCTGTACTATCAGGGGATATTGAAGGGCATCCATGATTTCGACAAGGAATCAATGACCGAGTACAAGCAGTGGGCAGTGGACGCGCCGGGGGAGTATTTCGGGCAGGTGCTCAGCGAATGGAAGGCGCTTCCCGACGGGCGATTGCCGTTGTCTGTTATGCGAGAGTTTATCAATGAGCATTGCCCGGACTACGCTGAGTGGGGAGCACGTCTGCTGGAGTCGCGCCGCTGATGAAGGACACGGAATGGTGCTTTGGTTGTTAAGCGTACTAAGCAGCGGCTACCATCGCCACTTCTACCGACGTCTCTGTGATTTTGGGCACAGAAACGCCAGCGTTAAGCAGGCGCGCGCCATTCTTGCGGCCGAGATTATCCGCACGCTCGACGAGCGCGGGCTATCGACCCGCGAAGCCGAAAAACTGACTGGCGTATCCCATTCCGAATTTTCCCGCATTCGGAACGCACGGCTTGAACGCTTCACGCTTGACCGGATGATTACGATTCTTGGAAAGCTCGACGAGGATGTTGAAGTGAACATTACCTTCCGAAACCGTCATGCTTTTCAAGACGGGTTACACGCCTAAGAGGGAACCGAGGGATGTAAAATAAGGGAAAAGGAAAAAGAAAAAATCCATCGCAAGAGGGAGGAGCGTTGAACATGGAACACTGGAAGAGCTTTGGACAGGAAATAAACCGACTCCTTAAACCCCAGACCTTTCCCCTGGCAGTACGATTGGCCGGGGAAGAAGGGCAAATACCGGCACGGGCCAAAAGACCCGGGAAAGATTTAGGGAAAAAATTGGCCCCTTGCCAGGGGGCGGCCCTGGCACGAAAATACGGTTGGACGGTGGCTGTCCAGGCTGAAGATTCAGGTTGCGCCATAGCCAGCTTCAGTTATGGCTGGGAGCCGCAAACCGATCGGGCCAAGGCGGTTGAATTTCTGACCCGAATGAACTATAGCCGCGATCAGGCGGCAGCCGAAGCGGCCCTTTCCAGTTGGCGACTTTTAGCTCCGGGGACATGCCGGGCAATCATTTATTCTCCGCTGGAAAGAACCGAGGTGGACCCGGATGTGATCCTGCTCTATATCAATCCGGCCCAATTGATGCGCCTTATCCATGGGGCCACCTACCGCACGGGAATCCCGATCACCTCCTCCTTTTCCGGCCGGGCCGCCTCCTGCACCGAGGGGGTCCTCGGGGCCTACCTGGATCGTACGGCCAAAGTGGTTGTTCCCGGCAATGGAGACAGGGTCTGGGGGACGGCTCAAGATGATGAGATGGCCTTTGTGGTCCCGGTTGATCTGCTCGAAGGTTTAATCGAAGGATTGAACCGGACCCACGAACGGGGTATCCGTTACCCGATACCGGCCTTTTTGGACTATCAGCCCATGGTGGGCTTGAAACTCCCCTTAACAGACATCTTTAAATAGATAGGAAAGAATCCGCGCTCTTCCGGAACAATCTTTTCCGGAGGAATCAGGCCCGCGGTTCAACTCACCACCCCAAAATAGTGGGGCCATTCAGGATCTGACTATGCCGACCGGGAAGAAGGGAATGTCGATTTCAGATAAATTCGGATTCATTTCTAATGAACTGCAACAAGCCGTCAGACGTCAGTATAGAGCCAGTCAAATCAGACCACTGTATGCCTTAACCTTTCTCACCTATCGATGCACCAGCCAGTGTCGGGCTTGTAATATCTGGAAACGGGAGCCGGCTGATGAAAAAAAAGAGATGGGGATTGACGGGTGGAAAAGGGTTATCGATCGATTGAACCGAAGCGGCGTCACCGGTATTGAACTCTTTGGAGGAGATGCCCTGTTAAGAAAAGATGTGCTGTTTGATATTATTGAATACTGCCGGTCCAAAAAGATAACCACTTCTCTTCCTACCAACGGTAATCTTCTGGACCAGGAAACCGCCCGGCTTCTGGTTGACAAAGGGTTGGACCAAATTCACTTTTCCATTGACGGACCTCGCGCGATCCATGACTTCATAAGAGGACAGGAAGGTAGTTATAGCCGTATAGCGGCCGCTGTTCAGAAAATTGCCGGATACCGCAAAAAGGCCGCCTGTCCGGAGATCATCATCAATACCACGATTTCAAAACTTAATTACACTTCTCTGTTCGACCTTCTGGAAGAGATGAAATCTTTCCCGATCGATGCCGTCAAATTGGGCTACCTGAGCCAGATTCCCCAGGAGGCCGTACGGGAATCGGCGGTAAAGGGCTGTCTACCCGATCCCTATTTTGAGAGCACCGATGAGGAGAACCACCTCCTTTCAAAGAAAGAAGCCGGCCATCTCAATAAGAGCGTAAGGGAAATATGGCGATCCAGAAGGCATTATCCCTTCTCTCTTAATTTAGACAACCTCCTCATTATCCCTGAGCAGGGATTGGAAAAAGGGGTATTCCCCCAAAGTCCCTGCCACAGGGCCTGTATCGAACCGACCATTACTCCCTATGGAGATATTTTGCCCTGTCCCTTCTTCAGCCACTACCTTTTAGGCAACCTCTATGAGGAGCCCCTGGAAACCATTTGGGGAAACCCGTCTCATAGGGACTTTGTCAAGGCCCAGAAGAATGGAAAGATCAGGATATGCAGCCACTGCAATATGCGCATGTTTAAAAAAGGGTTGCGTTTGACGATAAAAAAAGGTCTGGCCCGGTGGCTCTATGCCTGACCAATTCCGCACAGGGTTATGAGCGGTGGCAATCTTTAATCGACGCGATTTCATCTTTACTTTAATAGCCTTCCTGTCTGGTTTTACCATTAAGCCTTCCCGGGCTTTTCCGTTAGAATCAAAAAACAAGTCTGCAGGTTCATCCTTTTCGCCCGGACGGGGTGAAACCGCCTGGGCCGAAAAGGCCGACCTGATTGCCATAAGGGCAAAAGACGCCTTTTCAGGGGACGATTCCATCCACCCTTATGTCAACAGGATCAATCAGGAGTCTGTTCAGACGATGATCGATGCAGGACTTGAACGTCTGACCGGGCAGAAAGGATCCAGGGCTGCCTGGCGGTCTTTGTTTAACTATCGTAAAGGGGAGCGGGTCCTGATCAAACCCAATCTCAATTGGATCGATTGTGCATTTCAGAAGATTATCACCTCTCCCCAGGTCGTCAACAGCCTGATCAGGGGGCTGATCCTTCACCATGGCATAAAAGAAAAGGATATCACCCTTTATGACGTCTCCAGACCGATTCCGTCTTTTTACCGGAAAAGGATTTTATACGATATTCATTATGTCGGGCAGCCGGTTTCCTATTATCAGAGGGGACGCAGGAAATTCTTTGGAGACTGGACCCGTCCCTCCCCAAAGCCCATAGAAACCACCTTCCCGGTGAAAGGTAACAAAGGGGAGCCGCTCAAGTGTTATCTGCCCAGGATCGTTGCTTCAGGGGATCATCTGATTAACATGCCAATCGTGAAGGCCCACCCCTTCCTCCTCTTTTCCGGGGCAATGAAAAATCATTTTGGCAGTATCGCTTTTAGTGATAAAACGACCAGTCCAAGCCCTTTCCACGGCCTCCATATTGATCAGTTCATCGTGGATGTCAATACGAATGAGCACCTGAAAAAGATTACCAGACTGGTGCTCTGTGACGCCCTGGTCGGAACCTGGAGCGATGATCACCTGGGTGAGCCGGAGCGGTTTAAAACTTTTGGATCGGCCTTTCCCTCTTCTCTATTCGTGTCCTGGGATCCCCTGGCGATGGATTTTTATTTGAGAGAGATCATCTCGAAAGAAAGGGCCGCCAGAGATTTGCCTTTTAAATCCGATGCCTTTCTTTCAATAGCCAAAGAAAGGATTTCCGGGAAGGATAAATTGCTTTTTAAAAGCCGGTCCTTTGAATTATGATGGTCTCGTAAAACTCGTCATTCCCGATTCCGTCCCGTAGGGTACTACACCCCGGAGGGCGCTGGCGGGAAGCCAGGCCAGACCTAACTAATTAATCCAGCATTTGGCGGGACTGGATTCCCGTTTTCACGGGAATGACGTAAATCAGCGCTTTTGAACTTTTTACGATGTTGTCAATTATGACCTGCCCCTGAAAGAGATTTGCATTTATTCTTGATTTAAGGGTATAATAGAGGGTGTTGCGGGTTGCGAGTTGCAGGAAGTCGTTACTCGTTGCTGGGTGCTCGTTAAAACAGGTAACGAGTGAGCCTATTGCAAATGTTTAAATTCGGTTAAAATAGGTCAGGCATCCTGCCTGACAATATTCGGATCGGCCGAAGGCCGATTGTGTTGAAATCATTAGATAGTCAGCCGGGACGGCTGACCTATTGGGTGTTATTTTTGCATAATTAAGACTTTTGAAAGAAACTCTGTTAATAGAGAAGTTTCAAATATTTTTAGTCAGGCCTTTAAAAAGGAGAATACTCCATGAAAAAAATAGCTATTTTCTTCAGCGTCCTTGGGGTGATCGGATTGGTTTCTTTGGTTTATGCCGGTTCTTATCGCGGGTCGAGATATAATCCTTACGATCCCAATCGAAACGAAATCGGGCACGATCAGAGCCCGACCCAGATGAGAGGTCCCTATCAAACCTATGATTTGGCCAATCCCGCTACTCCGGACCCCCGGACTTTGACCACCCCTTACGGCAAGGACCCTCGAAGATGGTACGACAGTCAGAAAGATTATCAGGAAACCTACGAAAAGACCGTTCAGGATCCCAGAACCCTCACCAGTCCTTATCCCTCTAAAAAGGGCCTTCCCTATTCTTCGGAAGAATTGACCAGCCCCTATGATGAGGTCATTCCCCAAAGACCCGGGAAGCCGGCTACGAGCCAACAACTGACCCCTCCGGCGATACAAGAGTAGCCGATGGCTTCGTACAGCCGTATTCAAAACCAATTAGATTTTTTGTATCAGCTTAGTTTTATGAAATACTGTTTTCACCGCAGAGCCGCAAAGAACGCAAAGGGGGAATAATTTTTCCTTTCTGTTGAGAGGACAGAAAGGAAAAAGCTTTCGCAACCCTCCGGGGTGTAGGCCCCTCCGGGCCGGAAGCCCTTCGGGTAATTATGGCCGGAGGCCCTCCGGGACGGAGTCCAGGGTTGTTTTGTTCAATCCTGCCTCTCACGGGATTGAACAAAGATAATTCTCTCTGCGTTCTTCGCGCCTTTGCGGTGAAGAAAAATTCTCTTTTTAAACAACTAAAGTGTTGGAAAACGAGAGGTTAAACTTCCTCCGCCTCGTCGACGGTCTTACGCATTCGGTTGATGTGCGGAAGAACCGGCAGAAAAAAGATAACGGCCACGATGGAAAAGATGATCAGGCAGATGGGGCGGGTAATAAAGATCATTCCGCTGCCACCCGACATGAGGAGCGACTGCCTGAGGGATTGATCCATCATCGGTCCAAGGACCATGGCCAGGACCAGGGAGGCGCCGTCATACTTGAATTTTTTCATCAAGTACCCTAATACCCCGAAAAAGAGCATCATCCCGATTTCTGCAGGGTTATTGTTCAGGCTGAAGGCTCCGATTAAACAGAACAAGAGGATAAGGGGAAACAGTACCGG
>JACRBX010000339.1 GCA_016219225.1 Deltaproteobacteria bacterium | reverse complement strand
TTTTTGAACTGATTGCCGCCGTGCGAAAAATGCTTCTGGAGAAGAAAGAAGAGGCCTTCGCCCATTTACCCAGTCCCTTGATTCCCATCGAAAACAAGATGGAAGAGATACTGGCCAGCCTGAAACAATTAGGGCGGATCCTCCTGGAAGACCTGTTGCCCGGCCATTTTACCCGGTCTGAAATCATAGTGGTCTTTCTCTCTTTGCTGGAATTGGCCCGCCTTCAAAAAATTATCATCTATCAGGAAATACAGGAAGGGAACCTTCTTATTTATGATTTTCTCCCCCCGGCAACGATCTCTTAACGGACAATTATGAACGAACTCAAATCCCTGCTCGAAGCCCTGATTTTTGTCTCGCCTACTCCCCTGGGTCTTAAAAAGATCCTGGAAGTCATCGGGGACGGCTATCCTAAAAAAGATATAGAAACCGCCTTGTCTGAATTGCAAACCCAATATGAATCCCCCGACCGGGGCCTTTACCTTCAGGAAGTGGCCGATGGTTTTCAGTTTCGCACCAAACCGAGGTACAGCGAGTGGATCAAAAGACTGAAAAAGATCAGCCCGGCCCGGCTCAGCAAAGCCGCGCTGGAAACCCTGGCCATTATTGCCTATAAACAACCAATCACCCGGGGGGACATGGAACGGCTGCGCGGGGTAGAAGTCGACGGGATCGTCCGGACCCTCCTGGAAAAAAACCTGATCCGCATCCTGGGACGAAAAGAAATTCCCGGCCGCCCTATCCTCTATGGGACCACCCAACGATTTTTAGAACTCTTCGAATTAAAGGATTTATCTTCCCTGCCTTCATTGGAAGAAATAAAGTCCTTGAGCAATGACACGAATGAGTCTATTGAAGGCGAAACCGACTGAATCCGAACAACGTCTGCAAAGGATTCTGGCTCAGGCCGGTCTGGCTTCGAGGCGTAAGGCCGAAGAGTGGATCCGGGCCGGCCGGGTATCCGTAGACGGCAAGACCGTTACCCAGCTCGGTCTAAAAATCGCTCCGGGGGCCCACCGGATCGAAGTCGATGGTCGTCCTATCCCATCCCATGAATCCAAGGTCTATTATCTTTTTAATAAACCCAAAGGGGTCCTTTCGACCTTAATGGATCCACAAGGACGCCCCACGGTAAAAGACTTTTTGTCTCAGGCCCAGATCCGGGAACGGCTCTTTCCAGTAGGCCGGCTGGATTGGGATGCCGAAGGATTGATTTTACTGACCAATGACGGGGAATTGGCCCAAACCCTGCAACATCCCCGATTCCAGATTCCCAAGACCTATCGGGTGAAGGTCCAGGGAATCCCTTCCGAGGAGGCCTTACATCGACTTGAAGCCGGGATAAAGCTGCCCAGCGGAAAAAGGTCTTCGGCCGGATGGGAAAAAATCAAGACCGGTACGGACCGCTCCTGGTTGTTCATCACCATTCGGGAAGGGGAAAAGCATCAGGTCAAAAACATGTTAGCGGCCATCGGACATCCGGTGATGGCTATTAAGCGGGTGGCCTTTGGACCATTGACTCTCGGCCGGCTGGTTCCGGGGGAATTGCGTCCCTTATCGGAGGAGGAAATCCGGACACTGCCGAGGTTCGGTGTCACGAATCTTCAGGTCGGAGCGGTCTCGCTGAAGCAGCGGATGGATAAATAACAGGAAAATGATGGGTGGGTGGAGTGATAACGGAACCCACCGTTTAATGAGGTTAGAATTTAAAGAGACCCCCATGAAGCAGGCCCTGGGCGAAAGCGACAATATTTATAAATCGATTTGGGATAGTTCCCTGACCGGCATTTATGTGGTCCAGGACGGGAAATTTAAGGCCTTAAATTCCATTGCCTTATCCTATACGGGTTATAGCCTTGAAGAACTGATCGGGAAAAAATCGGACCGTCTTATTTTTCCTGAAGACGAAGAACAGGTAAAAATAAATGCCCGGGCCATGCTTTCCGGAAAACGTTCCTCTCCTTACGAGTTCAGGATCATTACCAAGCAAAAAAAAATTCGCTGGGTTATGGAAACCGTCACCTCCACGTTGTTTAAAGGGAAATCGGCCATCTTAGGCAATTCCATGGATATCACCGAACGTAAAACGTTCGAAGAAAGATTGCAGGAATCCGAAAGCCTGTATCGGGTCATCTTTGAAACCACCGGGACCGCCACCTTTATTGTTGAAGATGATATGACCATATCCCTGATCAATTCGGAATTTGAAAAATTAACCGGCTATCGGAAAGGCGATTGGGAAGGTAAAAAGAAATGGACGGAATTCGTGGTCAAAGAACAGCTTCCCAGGATGAAAAAATTTCATCGTTTGAGACGCATTGATCCCAATGCAGCCCCCAGGAATTACGAATACAGTTTGATCGACAGCCAGGGAAGAATAAAAATTGTTTTCAACACCATTGCCATGATCCCCGGAACCAAAAAGAGCGTTTCTTCTTTAACCGATATCACCGCCTGGAAAGAAGCCGAAAAAGGATTGAAAAAAAGAGAAGAGGAATTGCAGATCAAATCCCATAATCTTCAGGAATTAAATACGGCTTTGCGGGTATTATTGAAACAAAGGGAGGACGACCGGCTGGAGTTCGAAGAAAAAGTACTTTCCAATGTAAAAGAATTTGTCTTACCCCATGTCGAGAAAATCAAAAAAGGCAAAATGGCCGCTAAGGAGTTGGCCTATGTCGGTATTCTGGAATCCAACCTCAAAGAGATCCTCTCCCCCTTTTCCCGCAAACTCTCCTCAAAATACCGGCAGCTTACCCCGAGGGAAATTCAAATAGCCGATTTTATAAAAGAAGGTAAAACCAGTAAAGAAATGGCCGATATCCTGAATTTATCCAAGAGCGCCATCGATATTCACCGGTATCGGTTAAGAAATAAACTCGGACTGAATAATAAAAAAATTAATCTGAGATCCCACCTGATTACGTTCGTATAAAGTATTACTTTTTATATATAATAATTGTAATATATATTTAGTATTGCTTTTTCTTTTCCATTATCATAATTATTAGCTTTAATTTAAGAATGGAGGTGGTCCGAAGGCTAAAAAGAAATTTTTCCAGGAATAGTCATTTCAAGAACAAACCGGCACCTTAAAGCTTTTTCAATTCATTCATCACCCTTCCCGAAAGGAGCAGCACATGAGAAGAACCGTTATCATTACGCTAATCGCAACGCTCTTAGGCTTCCTCGCTTCTGTGCCTATCTATGCCGCCGAACCGATCAAATTTGGATTCCTGCACAGCCTGAGTGGCGGGGTCGGACAGGTTTACGGGATTCCCGATCAAGAGGCCGTCAAAATCGCCGTGGATGAAATCAACAAGGCCGGGGGTATCTTAGGCCGTCCCCTCGAGATGATCGCCCGAGACGACAAATTGAATCCGGAAAATGCCATCCGGGAGGCCAAGGATCTGATCCTGAATCATAAGGTCCAATGGATTCAGGGAACGGTGAGCAGCGCCGTGGCCCTGGCTGTTTCGGCCTATTGTAAGGAAGCCAAAGTGCCTTTTATCATCACTACCGCT
The DNA here is from genome assembly GCA_016219225.1 of Deltaproteobacteria bacterium. Lineage (NCBI taxonomy): Bacteria > Pseudomonadati > Myxococcota > Myxococcia > Deltaproteobacteria bacterium. The sequence continues at coordinate 12,901 of JACRBX010000339.1, read as the reverse complement.
CAATCAGCAGCGATAACCGAGGAAAAAGGCCATCGCTATGTTTTCAGACTCACCACCAACACCGACACCTATACCCGTTCCATGGCCAATGCCGCAGCAAAATATTGGGGCGGTAAAAAGGTGTTCATTATCGGCCCCGATTACGAGTACGGCCATAAGTCGAAAGCCGACTTTATGGCCTCTTATACCAAACTGGTCCCCGAGGCCAAAATCGTAGGCGAACTCTGGCCCAAACTGGGCAACCAGGATTGGACGCCCTATATCTCCAAAATCATGTCTTCCGGCGCTGATTTTGTCTATTGTTCCCTGTGGGGGGGCGATGTTATTTCATTTACCAAGGCGGCCTGGGCTTTCGGTTACTTCGACCGGGTAAAACATTGCGGGCAGGACTGGGGCGGGGTTGAAGCTCTGGGCAAAATGGGCAAAGATATTTTCCCCAAAGGGGTCTTGGGTGGAAGCCACTATCCTTATTGGATCATTGACAATCCTATCAGCAAGGCCTATTGGCCTAAATTCAACAAGGCTTCCGGAATGTTTGCCGGGGTCTCCGTATCCGGATACACCACAGTCTATGTCTTGAAACAGGCCATAGAAAAAGTCAAGGCCGTTGACATTGAGAAGGTCATCAATGCCATGGAAGGCATGGAACTCAACACCGTGGTCGGCAAATTGCAGATCAGGGCCTGCGACCATCAAACCCTCTGGCCCTTCTGGGTTGGCCCGGTGGCCGTAACCCCTGATTTACCGTGGCCCCATATCACCAATCCCGTTTTGCTGGAGCAGGCCAAAGCCTACTCCGGTTGCGCTGAAATTGAGGCCCTTAGAAAGAAAAAGTAAGGGGAACCATGACGCTTCAAGGGTTAGTCATTCAGATCTTAAGTGGAATCAGCACCGGGATGGTCATATTCCTCATCGCCGTCGGCCTTTCCCTGGTCTTCGGCACCCTGCGTATCCTCAATCTGGCCCATGGCGCCCTCTATATGATGGGCGCCTATATGTGTTACTGGATCAGTTCGGTCATCGCCCAGTTCACAGGAGCCTTTTGGTGGTCTTTACTTCTGGCCCCGGTGGGAGTGGCGATTTTCGGAGGCTTGGTGGAGGTCCTTTTGTTGCGCCGGATCTATGATCGGGAGCCTTTGGACCAATATCTTCTGACCTTTGCCCTGGTCCTGGTCATCGGGGATTTGTGCAAATTGGCCTGGGGGGTGGAATATCATCTGGTTCCCGCCCCCTGGCCTCTCAACGGACCGATATTTTTTATGGGAATGCCCTTTCCCAGCTATAATGTCTTTCTGATCTTTTGCGGACCGTTGGTCTTTATCGGTTTATGGGCCCTGATCAGATACACCCGGCTGGGAAAGGTCATTCGCGCCATGACCTACAACCGGGAAATGGCCAACGCCCTGGGGACGAATGTCCCCCTGGTCTATACGGTGGTCTTCATGCTCGGTTCCTGGCTGGCCGGGCTGGGAGGCACCCTGGTGGTGCCAACCGCCTCGGCCATGCCCGGCATGGATATGATCATCCTGATCGAGTGTTTTATTATCATCGTCGTCGGAGGACTGGGCAGCCTGTCCGGTGCCTTTTTGGGGTCTTTGATTTTCGGGCTGGTCAACGCCTTTGGGATACTGGTCGCCCCAAGACTGGCCGTGGCTTTCGGATTTATTTTAATGATCGTGGTCCTGATTATTCGCCCCTGGGGGCTGATGGGAAAAGCTGAATGAGACAGTCGCTTGCAAAAATGGACTGGTCGGGAAAGGCGCTTGGGATAATCGTCTTGCTGGCGGGGTTCCTGGCTTTGCCGATATTTCTTCCCGTCGGTTGGCTGAGCCTGGTTACCGAGATGTTGATCCTGGCCCTGGCCGCCGGCGGACTCAACCTGATGTTGGGGTATGCCGGTATGGTCTCCTTCGGACCGGCCGGTTTTTATGCCGTAGGCGCTTATGCCACCGCCTTGATTTTGACGAACACCAAGCTTCCTTTTGTCCTGGCCTTCGCGGCCGGTCCGGTCATCGCGGCTTTGACGGCCATCCCCATAGGCTGGTTTTGTGTCCGCCTGACCCATGTTTATTTCGCCCTCCTGACCCTGGCTTTTGCCCAGATCATCCATACCATCATTTTTGAATGGTATGATTTTACCAAGGGCGATAATGGTATTGTCGACATCCCCCTGCCTGAAATTTTAAGATCCATCCCCCATTATTATTACTTCAGTTTAATCGTGGTCGTTTTTTGTCTGGCCCTGCTGTGGATGATTATTAAGTCTCCTTTCGGCAAGACCCTTCAAGCCATGAGAGAAAATGCCCAGCGGGCGGAATCGATCGGTATCCCGGTCCGCCTCTATCAGTTAGCCACCTTTGTCCTTTCCGGATTTTTTTTGGGGGTGGCCGGATCCTTGTTTTGCGGGTTCAACAAGAATGTCTTCCCCAACTACGCCCACTGGATAAAGTCCACCGAAATGCTGGTGGTCTGCCTCCTGGGCGGCATTTATAACTTTTTCGGACCCATCGTTGGATCGATCGTCTATTTATTTCTGGACAAGGTGATCACCGGCTACACCCAATTCTGGCCATTAGTCCTGGGCCTGATCATTATCATCCTTTTGCTTTTTCTTCGGGGGGGCATAGCCGGATTTATAGCCGAGCGCCTGGCCTTACGTCGGAGAAGGGGGGAACAGGCTTAACCCATAATGTTTCGCGTTGAAAAACTAAAGAAAACCTTTGGGGGACTGATGGCGGTCAACAACGTCTCTTTTGCCATGCAGAAGGGGGAAATCAGCTCCATCATCGGACCTAACGGAGCCGGCAAAACGACCCTGTTCAACATCCTGACCGGCCATCTTAAAGCGGATTCCGGGGCCGTCTATTTCAAAGACCGGGAAATCACCGCCTTGTCTCCCCACCGGATCTGTCAGACCGGTATCGGCCGGTCTTTTCAGAAGACCAATATTTTTCCCAGACTGACGGCTTTTGATAATATCCAGGTGGCCTTAATGGCCTGGCAGAAAAGGACCCGCAATCTTTTTCAAAAAGCCGACCATTTTTTCCAGAAAGAAACCGATGAAATCCTTGGTAACTTGGGGCTCGGGGACCAAAAGGACAGGCTGGCCGGTCTGCTGGCCCACGGGGACCAGAGGTTATTGGAGATCGGGATAACCCTGGGAACCTATCCCGAGCTTATTTTGCTGGATGAACCGACCGCCGGAATGAGCCCGGAGGAATCCCATAAAACCATGGAGCTGATCCATCGGATCGTGCGCTCCCGAAACCTGACCCTCCTTTTTATAGAGCACGACATGAATATCGTCTTCGGCATATCGGAAAAGGTCAGGGTCATGCATTACGGGACCGTTATCGCCGAAGGGACCCCCAAGGAGATACGGGCAAATGATCAGGTCCAAAAAATCTATCTGGCAGAGGAAACATGATGTTGCTGGAAGTAAATAATATCAATACCTATTACGGTATCAGTCATATCCTGTTTGACGTATCTATTCAGGTGGAAAAAGGGGAAGTGGTTTGCGTCCTGGGCCGTAACGGCGTGGGGAAAACGACCCTTATAAGAAGCATTATGGGTTTGACCGTTCCCCGGTCCGGCAACATCAGCTTCAATGGGACGGCTCTCCGAGGCAAAAGGCCTTTTGAAATAGCCTATCTGGGGATCGGCTTCGTACCCGAGGACCGGATCATTTTCCCGGACCTGACGGTTAAGGAAAACCTGGAAATGGGGCTGAAAAAGGGACAAAAGGGCCCCTGGACTCTGGAGCGGGTTTATCAGATATTTCCGATCTTAAAAACCAGACAGACCCAAATGGGTGGGACCCTTTCCGGAGGGGAGCAGCAAATGTTGACGATCGCCAGGACCCTGATGGGCAATCCCGAACTGCTGCTCCTGGATGAACCCACCGAAGGCCTTTCGCCGCTGATTGTTAAAGAGCTGGAAGTTCAGATCAGGGCCTTGAAAGAGGAAGGCATGACCATCCTGCTGTCCGAGCAGAATTCCAAGGTGACCCTCAACCTGTCCGACCGGGCTTATATCCTGGAAAAAGGGCAGGTTAAATGGGACGGTGCAGTCGGCCTTCTTCGGGAGAACCAGGAGATCTTAAAGAGATATCTGGGCCTCTGATCAGGCCGGCAATAATCAACGGACTCGCCCTCCCTTTACCGTCACCCCGGCGGAAGCCGGGGTCCAGATTTCAACAGGACATAGACGGATCGAGGTTGCTCAGGGTCCTTCAGAGCCTGAGCCAAAAAAAGTAAATCCTGTTAATCCTGTCAAATATTTTTTTTAAGAATTTAGTCGGAGAACATCATGCTCGAAACGGTCCACCATTTGAATAAGGTTTCTATTCTACTATCTCCTCAAAAAACGATCCTGGGAAAAGGGGGGATGGATTCCCTGGGTAAAGAGACTTTGGCCCTGGGCGGACACCGGGTGCTTATCGTAACCGATCCCGGGGTAATGAAATCCGGAATGGTGGCCGGCCCTCAAAAAGTTTTGGAATCCGAAGGCCTGGAGGTGGAAATTTTTGATCAGGTTGAGCCCGATCCCCCGGTACGCGTAGTGGATGCCTGCATGCGGACGATACAGGAAAAAAACTGTGACCTGGTCGTGGGTCTGGGCGGGGGGAGCACGCTCGATGTAGCCAAAGGCGCGGCTGCCCTGGCCCCCGGCGGTAAATCAGCCCTGGACTATGTCGGCCAGGATACGATTCCCCGGCGGGGCCTTCCCAAAATCCTGATCCCCACCACCGCCGGCACGGGCAGTGAAGCCACCAGGGTTTTTGTGATGACCGATGAAACCGATAATACCAAAAAGGTGGTCTATAGTAATTATCTTCTGGCCGATGCGGCCATCTTAGACCCCTCTTTGACGGTCACCCTGCCCCCTTGGGTAACGGCCGATACCGGCCTGGATGCCCTGGTCCATGCCATAGAGGCCTATGTTTCGGTCAACACCACTCCCTTTGCTGAAATCCTTTCCATGGCGGCCATAACCTTGATCGCCCGGAACCTTCCGAAAGCCTTTGCCAAGGGGAGTAATATCGAGGCCCGCTATAATCTGTTATTGGCCGCCAACCTGGCGGGAACGGCTTTCACCAGTGGGGGGCTTGGGGCAGTCCATGGGCTGGCCTACGTCCTCGGTACGGAATATCATCTCTCCCATGGCCGCTCCAATGCCGTCATGCTCCCCCATGTCATGGCCTATAACCTTTCTGGGAATTATGAAAAATACGGGGAAATCGCCTCGGCTATGGGCGAGCCGGTAGCCGGACTCTCACCCCAGGAGGCGGCCCGGAAATCCGTGGAGGCGGTTAAAAACCTGTTAACGTCCGTCAATATCCCCTGCGATCTTTCCGCTTACCAGATCCCCAGGTCGGCCCTCCCGAAATTGGTGGAGGGCGGGATGAAACAGGCCCGGTTGTTTATTCCCAATCCCAGGGATCTCTCGGAAAAAGAGGTGGAATTGATTTACTCCGGGGCTTTTTAGATTCTTTCCCGTTATCCATTTTCCCCTTGAAAAAATTCCCGATATTGGGTAGAAAGGAAATACATCTTTCGGGCGGTTAACTCAGCGGTTAGAGTGCCATCCTCACACGGTGGAAGTCCCCGGTTCAAATCCGGGACCGCCTACCATCATTTCAAGGGGTTAGCTTATTAGGGCTTTCCCCTTTTTTATTTCTGTGCCCAAATTGTGACCGGTTGTCTCAAAATTGGTCGGATCTATAAAAACACTTTGTAACTGATATTCAGCACCTTTCCCAGGCGCTTTGCCATTTCCTTACCAATGGGGCGTTTTCCACTTTCCATCTCGCCCCGACCCACCGGCCGGATTGGGTGCGATATCCATAATAGCGCAGGATCAGATTGTTGGGTTCTATGGCAAGCACGGGGGTCATCCGGTTACCGACTTATAGTTATAATAATTTGACCAGGGCGGCAATGACGGCGGCCTGGGCTACCAGCATCCCAGCCACCCATTTAATAATGGAGGCGGTCAGGCGTGCCTCTAATTCTTTGAGGTCTTGCTTGGTTGCCAGATTGGTTCCAATTATTTCCGCCAAGGCTTCGGCTTGGGTTTCAGCCTGTTTGTCTGTAAAACCGGCCTCTTTCATCTTTTTAGCATAAGCCAGCGTGTCAAATAAAATTGCCGATTCCATCTTTTTCCTACCTTTCCCTCCCTTTTGCTTATTCATCCCAGTATTTTATAGCTTATGAAAGAGATGTCAAGTTATGAATAGCAGGTTCCGTTGGTTTTTCACCCAACCTGCTGGCTATGGCCTGATGGAATCGGCTGGCATTTGAAGAATTCGTCCCAGACGGCAGGCGGAGCCGGGTGATAAAGATTGTCCAGATTGTCATAGGTAAAGGCGTAATCCACTTGACAGGCGATGACATCGGCTATGTCTTCTGTCACTTGCTCAATGGTAGGAGCCGTGGTCACCAGGTCCAGATCAAGACAATGGGCCGGATAGCCTTCTTCGGATTCCTTGACCAAGATGTTAAAATAAATAGCGTTATCCATGACCGACAATCCTTTCACCGTGCTAAAATTGATGAACATGTAAAAAGTCGCTAAAACTCGCATTACGTCATTCCGGCGAAAGCCGGAATCCAGTCTTTTTAATTGGTTCTGGACCTCGGCGCCTGCCCCGGACCTGATCCGGGGTTCCCCGGAGTGAAGGGCCGGGAGACTTTTTACGAAGCCGTCATTAATGAATTACTGGATAAAAGGAACAACGTTTGTTTCAACGTTTATTGTGATTCTGACTGAATTTTTCAGTCAGATTTGTTAAGGCCCCTTTTGTGATTTATTGGCCAGCATCCCCGAAAATCTGACCGGGTCCTCCCAGAACATAAAACCCCACCCCAAGCCGCCCCGGTTATTGGCCGCCTGCCGATTTCTGGTAATACCAAAAATCGGTAGGTCCTTTTCGGCTCCTTTTCAGTTCTCAAGCTGGGCAATAGATTCCATTAATCGCCTTGTGTTTCTTGGCGACCGTAATAGGTAGGTTGTTTCTTCAAGGGCTTCATAGTCCTCAAGTGACAAAATGACCACAGAATTCCCAGACTTACGTGTTACAATAACCGGGGCATGGTCCCTACAAACTTTTTCCATTGTTTTTGCAAGGTGTTGCCTTGCAGAGGTATAGGTTATTGCATCCATTCGGCCCTCCTGTACAGTTTATTGTACCTATAAAATGGGGGTTATCAAAGAGATATATCGCGCCCAACACGCCAATGCGCCAACATGTCGAAGAAGCCCGGCCATTAATCCGGCCAAAATCACCTATCCGGCAGAAGTCAGGCCACCTTCCGAATGGTTTTAGGCTCCGGGACGGGTTTCCCCGATATAATTAAAAAGAAACCCCCCTTTTCGGCCAATAGACAAGTCTCCTCAAAATTCAAACTGATGGAGTACCCTCTGACCTTCTCAATAAGCTTTTCCGTTGTGGTCATCAGGCCCCCACTTGTTTTCCGGCATATTCTATTTTTACCATACCGCTATTGGGGGACTTCACCTACAAATATGCTTGATTGGTATGTGCTTGAATTAATGATTACGGTTTGAAAGTTAACACAAAGCTAACCGGGAGCGGCTCTATCGGCGATCCGCAACACCGCCAGGTTCGCAGGTTCTTTCCGCCTTTCCATGATCTTTTCTGGAAATGCCGGCTTCCGAAACCCATACTTCTGGTACAACCCATGAGCATCGTTGGTATCGAGACGCCATAAACGGAGGTCTTGGAGATCGGGGTGGCCTACTATGTATTCCATAAGTCTTTTCCCCAGTCCGCGGTTTTTATGCTCCTCCAAAACAAAGACGTCCATCATGTGAGCGAATATCGTGCAGTCAGTTACTATCCTCGCAAAACCCACAAGGCTGTCGTCTTTGTCGTAGACTCCAAAGCACAAGGAGTTCTCAATGGTCTTACGCACCGCCTCCATTGTCCTGCCTTTCCCCCAATAGGATCTGTTGCTGATGAAATCGTGTATCACACGGACATCCAATCTTGATTTGTCCGTAGATATTTCGTAATTGTCGGACAATAGCTCTCCTTTCTTCTGTGAACGTTATTTTTACAGGCGCCGGCTGTTTGGCGTCCTGTGCAAAAAATTGTTCTGTGGGTCTCTGATTAAAGAAATATCAGGTAAATTTTTTTCTACCGATTCCCAGCCCTCGAACTTTTTCAGACACTCAACAACAATATCTGTTGGGTCAGGCCAAATCTCGGGGAAATCAAACTCCCCTTCTGCCTTAGGAAGAAAGGCTAATTTTTCTAAGGGTGGGGAGAACTGGGCATCAACACCAACTTTATTTCCCCTTGCATCAATTCTGTACCACCCGATTTCCGGCAAATATACAGCATTCAAACCATGGAGCGTAAATCCATTACCGTCGTCACGACAAAGTCGCTGATAGCAGAATCCTGCCGGAATGCTGTTCGCACGGAGCAGAGCCGCAAGTAGATGGCTTTTCGCGAAGCACCAACCTGTGCCACTTGCCAGAACTTCAGATGCTCGACATGTCGTAACCGACGATTTTGTATCTCCACTATGGCTTATATTGTCACGCACCCACTCAAAACAAATTTTTGCGATTCTGACAGGCCCAGAATCATTTTCTACCAGGCTGCGTGCCTGCTTTAAAATTGCTGTCGTCTTCCAATCAATTATGTCAGTCGATCTAAGATAAAGGTCCATTTTATCTCACACGGAATTTATTGCACAGTTTTCTGGATAATATACCTTTTGTCCTGTGATTCAGTTTCTGTCGAACCTCTTTTTCTCAAAATACCAAAATGGAAATTGAACGACTTCAGGAAGAAGTCTATAAATCCCCATCCTGTATCCTCAAGTTCCCGTAGGGTGGGTGGAACGAAGTGCAACCCACCAATATCTCAATTTACAATCCCAAATTGGTGGGTTCCGTTTCAATCCACCCACCCTACCCCCTATGTTTTAACCTTTCACCAATACCACCACGTCCGCACCTTCCATGTCCTGAAAAGGTTTACATAAGGCTGGAAGGGGTCCCCTGCCGGCCGTTGGTGAGGGACTGGGCCGCATATTGGATATAGGGAATAATGACATCGTTCTTGCGGCTGCCGGTTCCGTCATAGGTAATGGAAACCACCGGGATGCCGGTCTGGCGCTCGATGTCCCGGCCCATGGCCTCGGTCACCAGGGAGGGGCAGCAGAAGGCCGGGCTGGCCTGGACGAATAGGGAGATCCCGGGATAAAGTCGCAGCAGGGAAAAAATCTTGACCAGGTTTTCCATAGACTCACCGGCGTGCTGTACCATCAGATTGAAGCGCGACAGGATTGCCAGGGCGGTATGGGGGTAAGCGGGATAAGGGGCGCCCAGCACCGGTTCAAAAATCCGGTAATATTTCCGGTCCAGGATATTAACCAGTCCGAGCAGGGCTTTGTGTACCAGCACCTCCCAGTAATGCCTCTCGATCAGCCAGCGCCTGAAATAGGGCTCGGCGATCATCTTGAGGAGGTCGCTGTAGGGCGTGGTGACTACTTCCCCGCCGGCCTGCTCGATGGCCTGAATCAGGTCCTGGTTCATGACCTCGTTGTCGCGGGTATAGAGATCCCCGAAGACGGCCACCTGGGGACGCGGTTGGGTGCGGTCTGTCTTGATATCCTGGAACATCCGGGAAATTTCACGAGCGGCCGCTTCGCGGTCCTGCCTCCCCAGGAAGGAATCGGTTGCGACCTGAACGGCCCGGGAAACCGCCCGGTCGGTTTCCCCCCTGGTCACCTCATAGGGCCTGAGCTTGCAGGCCATTTTTCGAATGACTCCTCCGAACATATAGGCGAAGTACACATCCACACCAATGCGCGGCGACAGATCGGTAAAGGTGATGTTTCCCACATACACCCCGGCTTTTTCCAGGCCTCCGCCGCGGGCCTCCAGGATGCTCCGGATGTAATAGGGAAAGAGCCGCACATTGCAGGCGATCTCGGAGCCCCCCATCCAGAGCAGGGTTTTATCCGGTTCCAGTTCATGGGTTTCGATATAATCCATAAATTCCTGAGCAATGGTATTGAGCGGCAGGCATTGGCCGGTGTTATAGCGCAGACTCTTCTGGATCATGAGCCGGTCTTCCTCCAGCACCCGGGCATCCAATCCGTACCGGATCAGATTGGCGGCAATCAGCCGGCAACAGATCGGGTCCCAGTTCGGAAGCAGCAGGGTCTTGCCGCCGACCTTGTTTGCAGTGCAGGGATTTATCTCCCGGATTTTGCGGTCCATGGCCCGGGTCTTCCCCCTGAAGTGATTGCCGAAGGCCCGCACAGCGGCCTCGATCCGGGTTTCATAGCCCACGCTGGAATCATGCTCGTCCAATTGCAGGATCAGGTAAGGCTTGCCTTCCCGTTCCATGATCCGCTTGAAGTACTCGGTCACGAAGGAATCCGGGGAGCATTTGAAGGAGGTGACCAGCACCGGGTAGATCCCCTGACAGGAAGCGGCCGCTTCGGCGGCCTCCAGGATATGGGTGGCAAAGTTCCAGTGAAAGGCCTTCAGCAGCCCGGAGATGCGCTCAACCCCCTCCGGGGTCCCGGCCATCATATCCTGTGAGAAGGTCCTGATTCCCAGGGACCCGAAGATTTCGGGGATCCCTTTGTTCATGGCCCGGGAGAAGAGCGTATAGGGGCGGCCCAGCAAAACAACGCCCATTTCGCCGCTTTGGGAAGCCTGTTCTTCGAAAAGGTCTTTCAAACGCTTTAGTCCGCCGGCATAAAAGGCCCGGGCCTGTTCAAAGGCCGAGTACACCGCCAAGAAGGAGAGACCCGGTTGGACCTTTTTCAGCACCTGATGCAGCCGCCGCAGCCCGGACAAAAACCCGGCGTTGCAATCCAGAAGTGGGACCAGGCACTTCAACGGGATGGTCGCCTCGAGCCGGGAGACGAGGGCCGGCGCATATTGGGTGTAATAGCAGTATTTTCGAATCAGACCCGGCGGCTTGTCCCGCGCTTCCAGGTAGACCGGCAGAAAAATATGATCGCACCGATCCGCCAGATAGGAAACATGGCCATGGAAGGCGGTGATGGGGCCGCAGAACTCGGCGCCGGCCAGAGACTTTCCCCTTTTGACTGCATCCCCGCAGTCCCGACTGGTTTGGGTTTTCAGACCCAGCAGATCAAAAAACTTTTCCCAGAAAGGCAGGTCCTCAAAGAGATGCAGGGCCGCCGGAAGCCCGATGGTAGGCCCGAGACCGATGGTTGACCTTTTAAACCGGAAGGCCTTGGTGCGTTCCTGCAGGAGATCGAAACCGGAGCGGTTCTTATTGACGAATTGACGGGTATCGTAATCCCGGCCGCATAGAAAACCATAGGCCACCGTTTCACCGTTGAGAGAAGCGAGTTTGATCTTACAGTGGTTGGTGCAGTATTCGCAGACCTCGGTTTTGATTGGGACCGGCTGCTTATATAGATCGATACCCCGGAAGGACGAGCGGACCAGGCCGCTTTCAGCCAGGGTGTAAGCCGTTCCCAGGGCCCCGGTCAGGTGGCAGTAGGGGGAAACGAAAATCGATTGACCCAGCTTCTGCTCAAAGGCCGCCACCAGGGCCCGATTGCGGCCGGTCGCTCCCTGAAAGGAAAGGCAGGTTCCGATGCGGGAGCCCACGGCCACCTTGGACAGGTAGTTGTCCCGAACGGCGTGGAGCACCGCGGCCAGGATATCGTCGACGGCATACCCTTTATTCAAGTAATGATTCAGGTCCCTTTCCATGAACACGGTGCAGCGGTCACTGGCCAGGGGGGCCCGAATCCCCTCGGCCCGCCGGGAATATTCCGTCAACGGGCAGCCGAGCCGGGAAGCCTGCTCCTCGATAAAGCTGCCGGTCCCGGCAGCGCAAACGGTATTCATGGTCGAGAAAGTAACCATCCCATTGTTCAGGGTGGTAAACTTCGAATCCTGTCCTCCGATCTCGATGATCGTATCGACCGCCGGATTGAGCTCCACAGCGGCCCGGGCATGGGCCGTGATTTCGTCAATGATAAGGTCGGCCCCGATAATACGGCCGATGAAGGCCCGGCCCGACCCGGTCGTGCCGGCCCCCAGGACCTTGAGGGCCGTCCCCTGATTTCGGGCCAGGTCGTCCATAGCTTCCAGGAGAGCCTGAAGGGCCTGAAGAGGACGTCCGGCCGTCCGGGTGTAAAACCCGGCGACGACCTTCCGGTCCGGCCCGATCAGGACGGCTTTAGTGCTGGTTGAGCCGATATCCAGGCCGAGAAATACTTCGGTGCTTTCCCCCCTGGAAAGGGGCGCGAATCGTTCCACCTCCACCTCGGGCTGGAAATCGGACCGCGCGGAACGGTATAGATAGGTGAGAGGGTTCTGAAAATCCTGGACCTCGGAACCGGTTGTCTTGAGGGGCGGATAGTAGTAGATCCGTTTTTCCAATGAGGGCCGGATAAGATCGGACGGTTGCCGGACCGATAGCGGATTTCCGGATTTGTTGTCCTGGAGCAAGCAGACGGCTGCGCCGATGGCGCCGTGCAGGGGGGAATAGGCATCGGCCACGATCGGCATTCCGATCAGGTTGGAAAGATGGCGGACCACGGCCCGGTTCAGTGATACCCCGCCGCTCATAATCAACGGCATCTCCGCGCCGCCCCCGGTAAACAGGGTATCCACGATATTCCGGGCCAGACCAAAGCAAAGTCCGTCACAGATCTCGGCCAGGGAGTATCCTTCCTGCTGAGCATGGCTCAGGTCGGTTTTGGCGAATACGGCACACCGCGAGGCGATCTTCGGGATTTCGCCCTGGTTGGTACAGGCCAGTTCGGCCAGGGCCTCGACCCCCTTCAGGTTTAAACGAAAGGCCTGTTGATCGAGAAAACTGCCGGTCCCTGCCGCGCAGGAGGTGTTGGTCCTGGAT
>JACRBX010000338.1 GCA_016219225.1 Deltaproteobacteria bacterium | reverse complement strand
CTGGCCCCCGAGTTTGCCGTCCGTGCCCACCTCCCGGGCCACCCGTGTCACCTCCGAGGCAAAGGTGGAAAGCTGGTCGACCATGATATTGATGGTGTCTTTAAGTTCCAGTATCTCGCCCTTGGCCTCGACGGTGATCTTCTGGGAAAGGTCCCCGTTGGCCACGGCCGTAGTCACGTTGGCGATAGACCGAACCTGATAGGTCAGGTTGGTGGCCATGAAGTTGACGCTCTCGGTCAAATCCTTCCAGGTCCCGGAGACCCCTTCCACCTTGGCCTGGCCTCCGAGTTTGCCGTCCGTGCCCACCTCGCGGGCCACCCGGGTCACCTCCGAGGCAAAGGTGGAAAGCTGATCGACCATGATATTGATGGTGTCTTTAAGTTCCAGTATCTCGCCCTTGGCCTCGACCGTGATCTTCTGGGAAAGGTCCCCGTTGGCCACGGCCGTAGTCACATTAGCGATACCCCGCACCTGATTGGTCAGGTTGGTGGCCATGCCGTTGACACTGTCGGTCAAATCCTTCCAGGTCCCGGAGACCCCTTCGAGTTTGGCCTGCCCCCCCAGCTTCCCGTCCATGCCCACTTCGCGGGCCACCCGGGTCACCTCTGAAGAGAAGGTCTTGAGCTGATCCACCATGGTATTGACCACCTTGGCCGTGCGCAGGAATTCCCCGGAAAGAGGCCGGCCCCCGACCTCCACATCCATGTACTGGGAGAGATCTCCCTTACTGACGGCCCCGATCACCCGGCCGATCTCGCTGGTGGGCTGGGCCATATCATCCACCAGGGCATTAACCGCCTCGACCATCTCCCCCCATTCACCCGATCCTTCCCCCATGGCCATCCGCTTCCGGATCTTGCCTTCCCGGCCCACCGCCTGGCTGACCTTTTTGATCTCCGAAACCATCCTCTGCTTGTAGGCCAGGATGTCGTTAAAGGTGTCGGCTACCTTGCCGTTGATCCCGGTCCATTCGGCCGGCAGACGGACTGAAAAATCCCCGTTTTTAACGGCCACCAGGACCTTAAGCACCTCTTTAGCATCCAGAGTTCCTGTTTCCTTGGTTGGATCCATAAACTAAACCCCCTTTTTTGATTATCCACTTCTGCAATCTGTCTTCTAAAATCGGCACTCTTGGTCTTTCACCCACTCAAACCGAAACCCTTTCTCCTTTCTGGAAATCGCTGTAATAAGGCAACAGAAACTGAAATCTCAATCTTTTATTCATCGACCTATCCGTTTCGGTGGAAAGGAGACATGTTTCCGCAGCAGATCGGCAAATTGTTCGGGCATAATAGGTTTACTGAAGTAATAACCATGCATCTCATCACAGGAGTGGTCCTTTAAGAAGTTCATTTGTTCTTCCGTTTCTACGCCTTCAGCGACGACAGTAAGACTTAAAGTTTTGCCCATGGCAATAATCGCCTCGGTGATCGCTTTGTCTTCAGCGTCTTTCGGGATGTTACGGATGAAGGATCGATCCACTTTGAGCGTATCGACGGGGAAGTGCTTGATATGGGCAAGAGAAGCGTAGCCGGTGCCGAAATCGTCAATGGCCAGCCGCACGCCCATGCTTTTGATTTTAGCCAATACAGAAATCATACGCCCCGGATTATACATCACCATACTTTCTGTAATTTCGAGTTCCAGTAGATTTGGCGCCATACCGGAATCATTCAGCGCTGCTTTGATATCATCTATCAGATTGTCATCTGTGAGTTGTCGTAGCGACAAATTTACCGCCATGCAGACAGCGGGAAGACCCTGCTGTTGCCAGGCAACATTTTGGACGCAGGCGGTCTTCATCACCCACTTACCGATCGCGATTATTAATCCTGTTTCTTCGGCCACCGGAATGAATTGCGTGGGGGTTACCGAACCAAGGTATGGATTCTGCCAGCGCAGGAGCGCCTCCACGCCAGTAATCGCATTCGTTTTGAAGTCAACTTTTGCCTGATAATGCAAAGAGAGCTCATTGCGCTCAAGGGCAAAGCGCAGGTTTGTTTCGATCGATAGATGTTCTAACAATTTTGCTTGAATATCTTCGGAGTAGAATTGGTAATTGTTCTTGCCTTCCTCTTTGGCAAGATACATGGCTATATCGGCATTTTTCATCAGGGATTGCTCGTCTTCGGCATCCTTCGGGTACAGGCAGATGCCGATGCTCGCCGTTATGCGGCATTCTTGCCCCATAAGCGTTATGGGTTTAATAATGCTGGTAAGAATCTTGTGGGCTACTGTGGCGACCTGGCTTGAATCGCTTACCTCCTCGATCAATATAACGAACTCATCTCCTCCCAGACGGGCGACAACATCAACTGCCCGCAACGGTTGCATCAACCGCCTGGCGATTTCTTGCAGAAGTCGATCTCCTGCTTCGTGTCCCAAGGTATCATTGATAATCTTGAAGCGATCCAAGTCGATGAACAGCACGGCAAACTGACGCTGATAACGGTGTGCCGCCTGAATGGCGTGATTTAACAGTTGGCTGAACATCGAGCGGTTGGGCAGTTCCGTCAGGACATCGTGTGTGGCCAGGTACTGAATCTTTTCTCCGGCCCGCTTGCGCTCGGTGATGTCATGTCCAACTCCCTTTAACCCGCAAACCTGGCCTTCCTTATCTCGCTTGGGAAAGATGGAAAATTCGGCAGAGGTTACCGTGCCGTCTGTGCGGATAAATTCATAGGGAATATTCTTGGTCGGTTGGCCTGTTTTAAAAACCTGATTGAATCGGTTGTAGAGCAAATCAGATTCTTCCCTTTTGGTGATGGATAGAAAATCCAAGCCGGTTAACTCTTTTTGAGAATATCCCACAACCTTGGCGAAAACATCATTGGAAAAAATAACGGTACCGGCAAGATCTGTCTCAAAATACCATTCCTCCATCTCTTCTATTATGGTTCGATATCTCTCTTCGGACTGCCGCAGAGCTTCTTCTATTTGCCTGCGCTTGGCAATCTCCGCATAAAGCTCGTCCGTCTTTTCCAGCACGCTCTTTTCGTACACCTCGAGCAGTTGTTCCAGGGCCGCTATTTGAGACCTGAAAAGCTGATTCTCAACGGCTGCAGGTCCGTCATCCTCCATATACTTCGTCTCCTTCCATCGCCTTTAGTACGAAAATAACGTTCAGGGATCGGGGGTCAGGGATCGGGGGTCGGCGAAAGACATTTTCATTCTTCGTAGTGCCCGACCCGGGCATGAGTGCTTAACACGAAAATAGAGTTTCAAGATGCAAGATGCAAGTTTCAAGTATGAAAATCCTTGGACCTTGTATCTATTTTCATGATTCGTGGTGCCCCCCGGGGCATGAGGGTTTAGTAAGCAACCTTTCCCGGGTGAGCGAACACCGTCTTTTCAAAGGGTAATACCGCCAGTTTTACGTTCAGGGACAGGTTCTTGAAAAGATCGGCCGCTTCCCTTGGAATTGAGACCCTCAGGAACATGATAATCACAAAGATATCCAGCGAGGGGAGCATTCCGCCAAATCCCATTACCGACTTTATCCCATAGGGAATGACAAATTCTTTCTGGGCCGGGACATAAGGACTGCCAGGCGCTTTCGGAACAAGAAACACATTATAGGTCTTCTGCTCTATATCCAGCAGGAGCAACGGGTCCGGTTTCACAACTGAACGCACGCTCAGTCCCAACTGTTTGATGAGATTTCGCACCATCGGAATCTGATGCACTACCTCCTCGCTTGGCAGAGGAATCGCCTGATGCCCCTTCGATGTTCCTCTCGAATTCCATTCCTGATTTTCTCCAACAGTTCCCAAAAGGGTCAGGCATTTCATCCCCGGCAAAGGGGTGCTCCCTCCGAGCATGTTCAGAGCAAAGGCTTTAAGATCATCATCGAGACCTTCATAGGCCTGGGTCTTGAAAAATCGGACCAGAGGACAGGCCCGCTCACCGGTCTGTACGTCGATCAGGGTATCGTGCAGGTATCTCACGATCCTGCCCGCCACCTCCTCCATACTTGAAGCCCCCACACCCATGGTCCGCACCGCCCTGCCACATTCCGTTACCTCCCGGATGGTAAAATTGGTCACGTCGTAGGTGGTCGGTCCTTCATTCTGATTGCTCATCTTCCAATTCCTCCTTTTCGTCCGTTCATGCGCAAGATCCCTCAGACAGGGAAATAATCATCGGATTCATTTCATTTGAAATTTAAAACGCATCACTCAAAACGGAACTCCTTCTCCCTGAAAAGCCTCACACAGGCCTCGACCACCTGCGGATCATAAAGGCGGCCCCTGTTTTGAGAAATCTCTTCTAATGCCTTGCCGATGCCCCTTTCCGGACGATAGGGCCGGTGGGAGGCCATAGCCTCGACCACGTCGGCAACGGCGATGATCCTGGCTTCGAGCAGGATCTCCCGGCCTTTTATACCGTTGGGATAGCCAGAGCCGTCGAGCCGCTCATGGTGTTGGAGGATGATCCGGGCCGGCGAGCATTGAAACTCGATATCTTTCAGCATGCGATACCCTGATTCCGGGTGGGTCATGATCAGGCTGAATTCTATATCCGAAAGCTTGGAGGGCTTGGTCAGGATATCGGCCGGGATGGAGATTTTCCCCAAATCATGGATGGAACCCGCGATGTAGATGGCCTCGATCTGTTCCCCGGGCAATTCCATCTCCCCGGCAATAGCCTGGGCCAGTCTGGCCACCCTTTTCTGATGTCCGGAGGTGTAAGGGTCCCGTGTTTCCACGGCCATGACGATCGCCTCGATGATCCCCTCGTTGGCCTTTTTTAATTGGACCAGACTCTTTTTGAGGGCTTCCTCGGCCTGTTTGCGCTGGGTGATGTCCTGCGTTATCCCCTCAAAGTAGAGTATCTTTCCTTCTTTATCCTTAACTGCACCGGCATTAATCGACACCCAGATCTTTCCACCGTCTTTTTTAAACATCTGTACTTCATAGCCCTCCACCCCCCCTTGTTCTTCAAGGAGCTTGCGGTACCTTATCCTGGCTTCAGGGTCTAAGAATACCTGTTTGCCGGTGTCGGTAATGCTCGTTTTCATCTCTTCCGGAGAGGCAAAACCATGCATCCGGGCCAGGGCCGGATTTATGCTGATGAATTGACCTGCCGGGGTAGTTTGAAAAATGCCTTCCACGGCATGCTCGAAAATCCCCCGATATTTCTCTTCACTTTGTTTGAGGGCCTCTTCCATCTGCTTCCGGGCCAGGGCTATCCCGACGCTGGCCCCGATCCCCTCAAGGAATTCGATTCTATCAAGGGAGAACTGGTTTGGTCTTTGGTCGTTCATTTGAAGAAGACCGATCATTTCATCTCCTGAACGAAGAGGAATCAGGGCGATCGATTCATAGCCTTCTTTTTTGAAGCGATCCCTTGTACGCACATCAAAATTATTTCCAGATGTTGAAGCCAGAAGCGCTGAGGTGCTGTTGGTCCAGAAACTCCCGCCCCTGGTGAAAAAAGGGAGAGAGGAATCCGTCCGGCCGCGAAGGACAATCCCGCACATACATTCCAGATAGGGGTGGCCCTGGGCATCGCGGACGATTTCACCCTTCTCGTCACGGGCGCAGAGATATCTTTCCCCTTCCAGAAAAGTCTCGGAAAATCCTTTCGTTTCATAATAAGGATAATCTTCGCCCTCGCGGAGACGGATGCCGATGGCCTCGATCCCGGTTTCTTCCTTCAAAAGATAAAGGATCTTCCGGATCAGGTCCCCTTTCTCCCTGATTTGGTTCAGAAGGTCCAGGACCTTAAGGAACAGTCTTTGCTTTTCCTCTGCTCGCTTTCGAATAGTGATATCACTGATAAAATACAAAGTAGCCGGTTTCCCGGCCCAATAAATCGAAACCACATTGGGTTCCAGCCACAGGGCATGGCCGTGTTTATCCAGCATTCGGTAAGAGAAGCCCGGGGGAACTTTTTCACCCCTTTTTCTTTTTAAATAGTTTTCAATGGCCTTGGCCCGGTCCTGGGGATGAATAAAATCGATAAATGGCTTTGATCCAAGTTCCTCCAGGGAATAGCCGCTCATTTCCAGTGTCTTGGGATTTGCAAAAACAATCCTTTCCCTCTCGGCCACAAAAATGACTTCATTGGCATTTTCAAAGATGGCCTTGTATTTTTCTTCGGCCTCCTGTAATCGGGTATAGAGCCTGGTGTTTTCCAAAGCCGAGGCGGCAGTACTGGTCAGGATATTCAAGGCCTTTACCTGTCCCAGGCTGAAAGGACGTCCCCGATGGGTGGTGTGGACATTCAATATGCCCACTAATTTCCCGCCCACCATCATGGGTAGGGAAAGGGCCGAATAAATATCCTCACGGGGTTTGAGGGGAGCAAAACGGGCATCCTGGATTTCCCCCTGGAGGACCAGGGGTTCCCGGAAGCGGGCGACCCAGCCGGAGATACCCTCTTCGACAGGGATCCTCTGCCCTACCAGGGTTTCCCGGTTTTTCCCCCGGGCGACAACGACATCAAGGGCCTTTCCATCCTCGGTGGGTAACATAACAGAGGCCTCATCGGCTTTGCATTGCTCCAGTGCCCCATCGGCCATTTTATTTAGAATGGTTTTCAGGTCCAGGGTGAAGGCAATGGCCCGGGAAAGATCGTAAATGGCCACCGTTTCTCTTAACTGGAGATTTTCCATCTTGATCCGGCGCATTTCCAAAACCCGGGAAAGAACCGTCAGCAGGATCGACAATTTGAAAGGTTTGAGGATATAATCCAGTGCCCCTATCTTCATGGCCTCCACGGCCGTTTGGATGGTCCCATGGCCGGTCATGATGATACTGCACAGTTCCGGGTCTATTTCCAGGGCCTTTTGGATAAGGATAATCCCATCCATATCGGGCATCATCAAATCCGTCAGTAACAAATCGAATTCCTGGTCTTTCATGGCCTCCAGGGCTTCCGGCCCTGAGGTAAAGCCTGTGACTTCATAGCCTTGTTTGGCCAGCATCTCGCACAAGGAGTTCATCAACTCCCTTTCGTCATCGACCACAAGCAAACGTCCGAGTTTCATTTCTGGCATGGAACCTTTATCAAAAGTTGCAAGTTGCAAGTCTCAAGTTACAAGATTCAAATTACGTAACACTTTAGGTGTTGGGAAAAGCGGTTTCTATTTACCGCAAAGCCGCTAAGAACGCAGAGAGATTTTATTTGAACAATCCCGTGAGAGGCGGGATTGTTCAAACCAGCTCTGGTCTCCGGCTAAATAATTACGCGGTCGACTTCGTCGACCTTAAACAAAGGCTTCCATTTGGAAGCCGGCAGCAGGGTGGCGAAGTTTATTGTTTGCCGCCTCTCAACGGCAAACAATAAAAATATTTTCTTTGCGCTCTCTGCGCCTTTGCGGTGAAAACAGTCTTTCAAAAAGCTAAACTGATACCAAATTACAGGTCCAGGGCTTTTCACACTTGAAACTTGCATCTTGAAACATGTAACTTTATTTACTGATCCCCGACCCCCGACCAAGTCTACTGAAAGCTGAACCCTTTCTCCTGAAACAGCCGCACACAGGCATCGACCACCTGCGGATCATAAAATCGGTCTTTGTTTTGAGAAATCTCGTCTAAGGCCTTGTCGATGCCCCAGCCCGGGCGGTAGGGCCGATGGGAAGCCATGGCCTCCACGATGTCGGCGACCGTAATAATTTTTGCCTCGATGAGAATTTTTTCGCTGGTGAGGCCCTGCGGATAGCCAGAGCCATCGAGTTTTTCGTGATGTTGGAGCACAATCTGAGCAATCGGCCATGGAAAGT
>JACRBX010000337.1 GCA_016219225.1 Deltaproteobacteria bacterium | reverse complement strand
TTTCACCTTTTGCTCCTTTCGTACGGATCAGCCACGGAAACAGTCCACGGCTATCCTACGCAAAGGAGCTTTTTTATTAAATACTACAGCATAGCTTTTTCAACTCTCCCCGGCGTAGCCGGGGGCTTAGCTCTGGAGTTAGTTCAAAAGTTACCCCGCATGAATAGTACAGCGGCACTTTTTCGTCATTCCCGAATGTCTTTATCGGGAATCCAGGGATTTTATTGTTTTGTGTCGCCTGGATTCCCGTCCCCGATTAAGGCCTTCAGGGACAGGCTCTGCGCGGGAATGACGTTTTGCGAGTTCGTCAATATTTATTCGGTGACACCCATTTTCAGGCTTCATGACGTCCCCTCAACCATGAGGGTTTAGTTCAACCCCTGATACCTGATCCCCGATCCCTGATCCCCGATCCCTGAATCCCTGAATCCATCCTGCCTCTTGAAACTTGCAACTTGCATCTTTTATCTTGCATCTTCACTTCATCCCCATCAAACTCGGAATCACCGTCGCCAAAAACGGCATGGCCAGCACCAGGGCGATGCACAGGATATCTATGATCACATAAGGAGTAACCGCCTTCCAGATATCGGCCATGGATACGTCATCGGGGGCCACCCCTTTCATCACAAAAAGGGTAACCCCGAAGGGCGGCGTAATCAAACCGGTTTCCAGGGCAATGAGCATAAGCACTCCGAACCAGAGGACATTATATCCCAAGACACTGATAACGGGCATAAAGATGGGGATGGTAATCATCATGATGGCCACGGTTTCCATAAACGCCCCCATAATCAGCATGACGGCCAGCATTCCGATGACAATCCAGATCGGGGGGATAGTCAGGCTGGTGATAAAGGCGGTCATACCGGCGGCGGCGCCGGTAAAGGCCAATATTTCACCATAGGTGGTGGAGACAATAATAATCATGAAAATCATGACCGTTACCCTTACGGTCCCCATTACCGACTTCTTGAAAATATCCCAGGTCAAACGCCTGTAAATCAAGGCCAGGATAAACGATCCCAGGGTTCCGGTGGCCGCCGCTTCGGTCGGGGTGGCCACCCCCAGGAATATGAGACCGATAACCATGAAGATGATAAAACCCAGGGGCAGGAGGTATTGTAAGGTGGCCGTCACTTTTTCTTTTAAATGGATTTTGGGCACCACATACATAGGGGCCTCTTTGGGGAAGAGATGACACCAGACCAGGACATAAATGAAGTACAGGGCGGACATGATGATGCCGGGCACTATACCGGCGATCAGAAGCTGCCCCACGTCGATGTGGGCTAAACTGGCCAGAACGACGGTCAAGGCATTGGGGGGAATAAGGGCATCCACCGTACCGACTCCCATAAGCGGCCCGAGACTCATGTTTTTGCTGTACCCTTTTTCCAGCATTTGAGGCAGCAGGATGGTACCCAACAGGGCACAGGTGGCAATGGTGGAGCCGCTCAGGGCGCCGATGATCACCCCCATAATAATCGCCAGGAGAGACAGCCGGCCCCGGAGGTTGCCCAGCCATTTATCCAGCACATTGACGGCATTAAGCCCCAGGCCGGAATGAAATATCAATTCTCCCATGAGGATGAAAAAGGGAACGGGAAGCAGGGTAAAAGTGGTAATGGAAGTAAACGCCCCGGTCACCACCCCCACCAGGCCGGGCAACCCGCCTAAAAAGAAATAGGCCCCGATGATGTTGACCACCAGAAAGGCAAAGGCAATGGAAATATTGGTTAGGAGCAGTAAGACCATGCCTCCGAAGAGCAAACTGATGATCAGCCACCATTCCATGGATTACCTCTCTGCCCTGATTTCCATAAAACGACTCCAGGCCATCCTGAAGAATTGGAGGGTGAGGTGCAGGCTGCCGATGGGGATGATGATGAAAATGGTCCATTTGGGAACCGTAACCGCTCGGACATCCGTCACGCCGTTGACGATGCAGTCAACCAGGTGGACCACTCCCAAATAGAGCATCAGGGCACAGGCCAGCCCGCCGATGACGGACATGATCCCGTCCAGATAGAGCTTGTTTTTTTTATTCAGGTGAACATAGAGGATGTCGGTGGTGATATGTCCCTTTTCTTTCAAAAGCCAGGTGGTGGCCAGGAAGACGATCCACAGCAGGGCATATTCGGTGGTCTGCGTCAGCCAGAGGGTTGTTTTCGTAAACAGGAAGCGCATAAAGATTGCGTAACAGACGGCGGCGGTAATAAAGACCAGTATGACGCCGGCCAGGGCGGCCATGATGTTATTAACCCTGTCGAAAACGGCCCAGAAACGGTCCATGGACAATCCTCCTTTTGAAAAAAGACGGATTAAACCCTCATTCCCTATTACGGGCATCGCGAAACATGAAAATGGTTTTCTCCGAACTCCGAACTCTTAACTCCGAACTTTATGTTTGCGTTAAATGATCGTGCTCGGATTTAATCAGCCTTCACTTCTTTATTGCATACCGCAAAATGTTCTTTTTCGATTCCTCCAGATGGACTTGTATGGCCTCAGTTACCTTTTGGGGGTCCTTTTTTTCAATAGCTTTGAGAATACCCTCATGTCCTTTTAAGGCCGTTAAAACGGCATCTTCTGAAAAAATACTCTGGACCCGGTAACGCAACATGTGACCCCTCAGGGTTTGAGACAGTTCCAGAAGCCGGGTGCTACCGCTGCCCCGAGCAATAATTTCGTGGAATTGGGCGTCCAGATCAATAAAAGCCCGGACTTCTCCCCGGGAGACCCGTTCGGCCGTGGCGGCGATATTCTTTTTAAGTTCCCGGATGATTTTGGCCGAGGCCCTTTCCATGGCCCATTGGGCGGCCAGGCATTCAATGACCGACCGGATGGCACAGGTTTCTTCCACTTCGGATTCACTGATCGCTTTAACCTGGTAGCCTACCCGGGGAATGGACCGGATCAATCCTTCGATTTCCAGGTTATGCAGGGCCTCACGCACCGGGGTTCTGGATGTCCCGATCTCCTGGGCAATCTTGGTCTCGATCAAGCGCTCATTGGGGGCGATCTGACCGCTCAGGATCTGCTCCCGCACATAGGTGTAAACCTTTTTTCGGATGGTACTATTATCTTGGATAACCAATTTTTTCATATGGGTTCATCCTGCTTTGTATTAAAAACAAATCCCTTCATGATTCAAAATTCGATGTTCGATATTCGATATTCTCATTTTCTTATTAACCCTTCATGCCCACCGGGGCACCGACGAATCATGGAAATAACTTCGCCGTAGGGCTCCCGACCCGAAGGGTCCAAGGTTCAAGGTTCAAGGTTTAGGGAAAAATCTGATACCCTACACCTTGTACCATCAGCATTCTCCCCTGGCCTGGGCCAGGAGCCTTTTCCATTGCCCGTCCGCTTCCCTCTGAATGTCTTCGATGGCCTCTTCCGTTAGATGGCGGTATCGTCCCTGAATCTTGAGGTATTCCGCCACGGGAAGGCCTTTGGGATCATGGGTGATCCGGTATTCGGTCCCATCGATGATTTCATAAAGGGGGAAAAGGTTGGTCTCCACGGCCAGCATGGCCGATTTGGCCGTCAGGTCTTCCGGCATTCTCCAGCCGGTCGGACAGGGCGTCAGGGTATGGATAAACCTGGTCCCTTTGATGCCCCTGGCCTTTTTCACCTTCTCCATAAGATCCTGCGGATAGCCGATGGAGGCGGTGGCCGCATAGGGCATCCGGTGGGCGGCGATGATCTCCATAAACTGTTTCTTTTTCCCCTGCCTCCCCCCGGGCGTAGTCATGGTCCAGGCGTTCTGAGGGGTGGCTGAGCTGGACTGAATGCCGGTATTCATATAGCCCTCGTTATCCAGGCAGACATAGATGAAGTTGTCATTCCGGTCAGCCGCGCCGGAAAGGGACTGGAGCCCGATGTCAAAGGTCCCGCCATCGCCGGCAAAGGCCAGAACCGTGATGTCTTCTTCGCCCTTTATTTTCAGGGCACTGGCTATGCCGGCCGCCGTAGGAGCGGCTATTTCAAAGGCCGAATGGAAACAGGGGACCGTCAGGGTACTGTTCGGATAGGCGGCGCTGATTACCCCGACACAGGAAGGGATAATGACCACAATGGTTTTTTCCCCCAGGGCCTTTAAAACCAGCCGCATGGTCGTGGCCACCCCGCATCCCGGACAGGCCATATGCCCCGAGCGCATAGTTTCTTTTTCGATGTCTTCGTCAATCATGATTAATTCGTATCTATTGGGTTGAACATAACGCACCTACGGTGCGGACTTTAGAGATCCTTGACATAACATAGATCACCACCACAAGGGCACTGAAGTTCTGGCATTCGGTGTTTAGACCTTGGGGAAGGTGGGAAGGAATCAACCACGATATCCTCCACT
>JACRBX010000336.1 GCA_016219225.1 Deltaproteobacteria bacterium | reverse complement strand
GTTCCTTCCCACTTGCGTCCAGCCGGAAAGCCGCCGCCGCCCCGCCCTCTCAGGTTGGCTTGGTTGACTTCCTGCAAGACCTGGTCGGAGGTCATCTGGGAAAGCACTTTGGCTAACGCCGAATAACCGCCAATGGCCAGATAATCATCGATGCTTTTAGGATCGATACTGCCGTTGGAACCGAAAACAAGACGTTCCTGGTATTTATAAAAGGGGATGTCCTGTTCATGGATGATCTTTTCATTGGTGTCGGGGTCGGTATAGAGCAGGCGCTCTATGACCTTCTTCTCCACAATCGTCTCGGAGATAATTTCAGGAACATCTTCCGGCTTTACCTGGAAATAACATATTTTTTCGGGGTGGATAACGATAATAGGGCCCCTCTCACAATAACCATGGCAACCCGTTCTCCTGATGTCCACCGCAGCCTGTAAGCCTTGCTTTTTAATCTCCCCTTCAAGACTCGCCGCGACTTCACCGCTGCCGGAAGCATTGCAAGCCGATCCGGAACAGAGGGTTATGCAGGGTTTATTCGGGTCTCTGGTCGACAGGATACTATTCCTGAGCTCTGTAAGCTCAGCGGGTGAATTTATTCGCGACATAGTTCTATCCTACTCATAGTTTTTTAACACCTCGGCTGTCTTGGATGGCGCCATCTTTCCGTGAGTTTTTCCATCGATTTCCATCACCGGCCCTAAGGCGCAGCAACCAAGGCAGTTAACGGTCTGCAGACTGAACTTCAAATCCAGGTCTGTTTCGCCTGGTTTGATGCCGGTCATCTCTTGCACCGTATCGAGGACGCGCGTGGCGCCACGCACATGACAAGCAGTGCCCACGCAAATGTGAATCTCATGACGTCCTTTCGGGACTAAACTAAAGGCCTTGTAAAAGGTAGCGATATGCTGGATCCGGGTCATGGGAACTTTAAGTCTTTCGGCGACCCGTTCCAGGGCCTCCCTGGGAAGCCAATGATTTTCAGCCTGAATGTCCAGCAGTACCTGAATGAGCGAGCTGGCTTCGCCATGATGTTTATCGATGATCTGATCGATTCTCGAATTATCCATATCCTCCGTCCTGATCTCCTTCTTTCCTTCCCGCCTGCTCTTACTCCTCAGACGACAGCATAGCGCTTCTGGTTTTCATCGTACCGCACCAGTCGATGCCTGGAGGAAGTACTCAGGTGTTTTGATACTTCCGATGGCGTCAGCCCTAAACCCTTAGCGATTTCCCCCGTGGTCAGGGGGCCTTCCCGCAGAAGGGCTATGATCTGGCCGATGGCCAGCTTTTCTACAATGGTTTCACTGAACAGCCGCTTCAACTCGGAACTTTCGAAAAATTTATGGTATTCTTCTTCCGACATGACGGGCGCCCTCAGCCTCTCCCTTTCCACCAGCCGGATATAGGGAATGAGATCGGTAACCGTGGAAAGCCCGCGCTTCAGTTCCCTTTCATCCAGGCCTTCACTCCTTCCCAGAGGTCCCAACGCCTTCACCTTCTTGACGAATTCATTGACATTTTCGACAAAAAGGTTGGCTTCGGCGCCGGACATGAAGGCCATCCGCAACCTTTCCGGATTGAGACCTATCTGCTCCAGTATCTTTCGGAGCAGCAGCACCATGTTTAAGGTATGGTAATTCCCATGGGTCATATAGTTACACTCGCCTAAATGACAGGCACCGATAAATACGCCATCCGCCCCCTTTGAGAAAGCCCGAAGTACAAATTCCAGGTCGATCCTCCCGGAACACATAACGCGAATAAGCCTCATTTCAGGTGTATATTGAAGTCTGGAAACTCCAGCCAGGTCAGCAGCGCCGTAAGCTCACCAATGACAGACGAACCCGATAACCCTTGGCTTGAATTTATGTCCTGTACTCATTCTTTCTCAACTCCTCTATGTAATCGGTATAAGGTGAACGGTATAAGGTATACGGTTTAACCTTAAACCTTGAACCGTCTCTCCCCCCTTTAATTCAGGCCGCGGCATCAATTTGATCCAAAATCTCTTCATCGGTGAAGTGTTTCAGTTGTATGGCCCCTGTGGCGCACTTGGTGTTGCAGAGACCGTCCCCTTTACAGAGGACGGGATTGACCCGGGCCTTTCGGCCCTGCGGCGTCTCACAGAACTCTATAGCGCCATAAGTACAGGCGGTGATGCAGGCCCCGCAGGAAATGCATTTGGTCTCCTCCACCTCGCACACCGAGCCGGAAGCGCTGACGGTATCCCGGGAGAGAAGGGTCAAGACCCGGCCGGCGGCCCCATAAGACTGGTTGATCGTTTCCTGGATAAACTTGGGATAGTGGGCGATCCCGCACAGAAAAACACCGTCCGTGGCAAATTCCACCGGTCTTAATTTGACATGGGCTTCTTTGAAAAAGCCGTCGGGACTCAGGGTGACCTTGAAGAGTCCGGCTACTTCCCTGGTGGATGCCGAGGGAATTACGGCGGCCGCCAGGGCCAGGATATCCGCATCCAGCTCAAGCTTCTTTCCGAGAATGTAATCGGTGGCGGTTACCTTTAGAACCGGCCGACCGTCCTCCGACTGACCCGCTTCCACCTGAGGTGCATCCTGCGGCTCGTAGCGGATGAACTTGACATCCTTCTCTGACGCATCC
The DNA here is from genome assembly GCA_016219225.1 of Deltaproteobacteria bacterium. Lineage (NCBI taxonomy): Bacteria > Pseudomonadati > Myxococcota > Myxococcia > Deltaproteobacteria bacterium. The sequence continues at coordinate 17,155 of JACRBX010000336.1, read as the reverse complement.
CGGTAGTAATCCTCTTTGAACCCATAGGTCCGCATATCCCTGAAGAGGATGGTGATATCCATCTGGGGATTTCTCTCTTTCAGCAACAAGGCATTCTTTACCGACTGGCTGCAACATATACGGCTGCAGTAATTCCGGTCTTCATTCCGGCAGCCCACGCATTGGATCATCACCAGACTCTGGGAATTGATGATCTTCTCATCTCCCTGAGCGATTTTCTCTTCCAGCTCCAGATTGGTCATGACCCGGTCATCTTCTCCATACTTGAATTCGGTCGGTGTGTAACCATCAGCACCTATGGCGATGACGGCTGCGCCGTGCTTTATCTCGGTGATCCCCCTGTCGGACTTGACTTTGGTGACGAAATTCCCGATGTAACCGTTCGCCTCCAGGATAGCCGCCTCGGTATAGACATGGATTAAGGGGTGCTGATACACCTGGCGCACCAGATCACCCAAATAGGCCTGAACATCAAGCCCTTCCAGAGTATAATGGATTTTTCGGGTTATCCCCCCCAAGTCGGATTCCTTTTCCACCAGGGACACCTCGTGTCCCTGATTGGCTATGGAGAGTGCACAAGTCATGCCGGCCACCCCGCCGCCGACCACCAGGGCCGTCTTGTTCACCGGCAGATCGAATTCCTTTAAAGGCTCCAGGTGGCAAGCCCGGGCCACCGACATGCGGATGATGTCCTTGGCCTTTTGAGTGGCGTCTTCCTTTTCTTTGGAGTGGACCCAGGAGTTGTGCTCCCGGATATTGGCCATTTCCAAGTAGTAGGGGTTGATGCCCGCTTCCCGCAGGGTGTCCCGGAATAACGGCTCAAGGGTCCTGGGACTGCAGGCCGCCACAATGACGCGATTGAGCCCTTTTTCCCTGGTCAGGTCGGTTATTTCTTTGGCCGAATTGGTGGCACAGGAAAAAACCTGATTTTGGGCGTGGACCACATGGGGCAGGGTTTTGCAATAGGCGACGGTATCAGGGACATTGACAACGGCCGAGATATTGGCCCCGCAATGACAGACAAAGACCCCTATCCGCGGCTCCTCCTGGGAGACATCTTTTTCCTCCGGATAGATCCTTTCCTTGGTCAGCTTCCCGCGCCGGTAGTCCAGGAATTCACCGATCTGGGAGCCGGCCCCGCTGGCGCTGAAAACCGATTCGGGGATATCCACCGGCCCCTGGAAACCACCGCTGACATAGATTCCGGGCCTGCTGGTCTCCAGGGGATTGACCGGATTAAGTTTGCAAAAATGGTGGTTATTGAGCTCGATGCCGAATTGCCTGGCCAGACCTTCCACATCAGCCGGAGGATTTAGGCCGACGGACAGGACCACCAGATCGAATTCTTCCTCTTTGACGCCATCGTCGTGGGTAGCATACCGGATGGTGACATTCTTGGTTACCGGATCCTCATTGACTATGGAGGTGTAGCTTCTTATAAAGCGAACACCGGGAAGATTCTCGGCTCTTTGGTAGTAGCGCTCAAAATCCTTCCCGTAGGAGCGAATATCATTATGGAATACCGTACAGGCCGACTCCGGATGATGATCTTTGGTTAGAATCACCTGTTTCTGGGTATAGGTGCAGCAGACGGCCGAACAGTAGCTGTTGTCGCCCGGGGTAACCCGCCTGGAACCGATACATTGAATCCAGGCCACCTTTTGGGGATGTTTCCGGTCGGACTCACGCAATATCTCACCCTGATAGGGCCCGGTGGAAGATAACAGCCGCTCATAATCCATACTGGTTACTACGTTCTGAAACTCTCCGTAACGGTATTCCGCTCGCACCTTGGGATCAAAGGGCGAAAGTCCGGAAGACAGAATGACGGCCCCCACATTTATTTCTTTCTTCTCCGCCGTCTGATTCAAATCGATGGCCTTATTCTCACAGACCCCTTCGCATATCCGACACTTCTTCTCCTTAAGGTACAGACAGCTTTCATCAATATAGGCGACCAGCGGAATGGCCTGGGAGAAATAGATATGGACGGCCTTATTCTCCGATATCTCTTGATTAAACCGATCGGGGTATTTGACCGGGCAGTATTCGGCGCAGGTCGTACACCCCGTGCATTTGTCCTCCAGGATATACCGGGGCTTCCTGGTAACCGTTACCTTAAAATTTCCTGCTTCGCCTTCTATACTGTTCACTTCAGTATAGGTGAGTACCTCTATATTCGGATGCCGGCCGACCTCGACCAGTTTAGGGGCGAGGATTCACATGGAGCAGTCATTGGTCAGAAAGGTCTTGTCCAACTGGGCCATATGGCCCCCGATGGAAGGTGCTTTCTCCACCAGGTAAACCTTAAAACCAGCCGTGGCCAGGTCCAGAGAGGCCTGAATACCGCTGATTCCTCCGCCAACGATCAGGACATCGCCGATATTATTATCTGCGAGACTTTTACTAGGCTGTTCCGTCTGTTCTTTTTCCACTTCTCTATGTCCTTAATTAGGTCTTAATGATTAGCTATCAGCCTTCAGTTTTTAGCTTTCAGCAACCCTTAATCATCTTGGAGTCCCGCTGACCGCTGTAAGCTCCATTAAATCACGGCCTGGATAATTTCCGTAATGTCTTTGATCTCGAGGCGTTCGGTAATATCCAGAGTTAACCGGCTGTCCTCGAACATGGTAATGCAGTAGGGACAGGCCGTCACCAGCACCTCAGCCCCGACGTCCAGAGCCTGTTGCAACCGGAGTTCGGAAAATCGTTCCCCCTTTTGAGTCTCCATCCAGATCCGGCCGCCCCCCCCGCCGCAACAGAGGCTGTCCATCCGCGATTCGGGCAGCTCCTTCAGCTCTAAGCCGGGGACCCTCTTTAAAGCCTCCCGGGGCTCGTCAAATATGCCGTTGTGTCGACCCAGGTAGCAGGGGTCGTGATAGGCCACCTTCTTCCCATACTCCTTATTAAGATCGAGCTTTCCCGCTTTAATCAGCTCGAATAAATATTGGGAGATATGAATCACCTCGAAGTTCGCCCTGAATTCCGGATACTCGTTTTTGAAGGTATGGTAGCAATGGGGGGAGGAAACCAGGATTTTCTGCACCCCATGATCGATGAAGGTTTTGATGTTTTCCCTGGCCAGACGCTTGAATAATTCCTCGTCCCCTGTCTTGCGGATGCTTTCCCCGCAGCAGTTCTCTTTGGCGCCCAGGATCCCGAAGTCGACACCGGCCTTGTTAAGGACCTGAGCGGTAGCCCTGGCGACCTTTTTTAAACGGGGGTCATAGCTCAAGTAGCAGCCGGGGAAATATAAAAGATCCATCCCCTCGGTGAACGGGTTTACCGAAAGACCTTCCGCCCAATTGGCCCGGTTTTTTCGCTCTTCCCCTAAAGGATTGCCTTCACCGATCAGGCTGGCGTTGGCGGTGCGGACGGGTTTGACCGAATTCGGAAAGACCCCATATTCGTTGGCTATCCGTCGTAAGGCTATCCCGGATTTTATCTGCTGGACGTCCCGGGGACACTGTTGGGGGCATCGGCCGCAGGTCGTACAACGCCAGATTTCTTCATTTTCTATCTCCGTCAACCCGAACGTAGCTTCGCGGACGATCTTGCGCATGCTGAAGGACCTGACCCTGTTCCAGGGACAAACCGCATCACATAGTCCGCATTGAAAACATCTTTTGAAGGCGTCTCCACCATTCTCTTTTATAACATCTATGATCTCTTTATAGGGGGCTACAGTCTCCACGGTCTTCCTTGTCCTTAATATAAAACGAAATATCTTTTAATGGTTTTCATTCTGAATTCTGACTCTTGAATTCTGAATTCAGGGATTTTAGCCCTTCTTGGCCAGGGACAGTCGGGTCACGGTATCCATGACCTTCTCCCATCCGTATTGGTCTACCAAGGATTCCAATCCGATCTCCACGTCCTCCGGCTTGGTTTCTTCTTCGCCTTCCTCTTCCCTTTTTTCATAGGTCAGGGCATCCACCTGGCACCACTTGACACACAGGGGTTCTTCTTCTCCCTCACACATATCACACTTCAGCGGGAGGCTGGAATCGGGTTCCTTGAAAAGATCCCGGGAGGGACAGGAAGCCCGGCAGAAGGCGCACTCTTCATATTCCTTGCCGTCAATCACATATTTATCCCGGCCCATACATTCGGCTCTGGCCTGTTCACCGGCATATACCGGGACATAGATGTCTTTCAGCGGTTCGCGAATCACCCGGATACGCGACCTGGCCGGATTGTTGCTGCTGTATCTCGGGGCCGCATGGAAGGCCGAACAGATGACTTCACAGGCCCGGCAGCCGTTGCATTTATCCACATCCACTTTTATGGTTTTGACTATTTTCTTTTTATTCTCAGCCATGACAGCTACACCCCCTTCTCGTTTTCCGCCAGGGTCTCAGTGGAAGGGGTCTCTCCCATCTCCGAATAGATCCCTCTTTTTTCGAAGTCTTCGAATACGTAATCCAAACCCAGCTCCTGCAAGGACTCTTTGGTGGGGATACCCTCGCTATTCCACCCTTTTAATTGGTAATACGCATCCAAGAGCTCCTTTTCCAACTCGGGAAATCGTTTCTTCCAATGGTCTTCAGGAGGCTTCTCGTCTTTTCTCCTCATGCCCCTTCGGGTATTATTGGCCCGGACCAGGGTGCGGTATCTCTTGACGGCCTGGGTCAGTTTTTCTTCATCCATGTCGATCCCGGCCCCGGCCGAGATAAACTTCGGGTAGTTGTGTATATGATAGGGAGGCTTCAGGGGAAAGGATGACAGGCCGGCGCACATCCCCAGGGCGTCATCGATATAGTGCATCCGTTCCTGCCAATCGACAATGTCACAACACATGTCCACCGTAGGGTAGAAGGGCATGGATTTTTCACCCCGTGGTTCCCAGTCCAATAAAATTTGCTTGAACTTTTCATCCGGGACCTGGAACCAATCCTTGACAAAGGTTTCCCTCTCCTCCATCGTCAGAAAAGGGGCCTGGGGAAACTGCCCTTCAATCTGGGTAATGTTGATCTTCTCGCCGGTACTGTACATCAGGAAATAAATGGGGTTCAGCATGGACAGCTTGAGCGGCAGTTGCTCATGTTTCTTGATGGTATTATGGGCAAAGGCTTCAGCCCCCTTGCCGATCTCCTTGGCCGCCCAATAGGTGCCGTTGGCCAGGATATCGCCGATCCCTTCCCGCCGGACAATCCGGTCCAGCAACCAGTAGAATTGCCCCTCGTTATCCTTGGGCATTCCGGGAAAATCGGCGTCGGTCAACAGGCCGTGTTCGTAAAGCTCCAGGGCGAAGGCCATGACTTGCGGGGCCGAGAATCCGTCCACCCCATACTCCGTTGCACTTTGAGCGATACCCAGGCCAAACTCCAGGTCCGACATGGCCGCCATGGTATAGGTCAGTTTCGAGAAACATTTCATCATGTAGGTCGGTAGGCCCGGAGGGGCAATGGTCGCCCCGCAGGTCATGGGACAGTTATAACAACTGATCAGACGTCTACGCATACTGTCCAGGGTATCGGCCCAGGCCTTGGCGATGTCCTCGTTCCAGAAATCCTTTCGGCGGAGGCGGGCATTCCCCCACATGAAATTTTCGGTATGCCACTTTTCATCGTGGACTTTCATCTCTTGCGGCGACCCCAGCCCGGCTAAAATGGGCATGACCCCCGGAACCGGATTTTCATTGCGCCATTTAATGTATTCCAGGACCTCGTTGCAAAGCTCCATGTATTCTTCCGGTCGGGCCACATTGATATCCTTGGTGCCGCGAACAACGATCGCCTTGACCTTTTTGTCCCCCATCACCGCGCCTATGCCTCCCCGGCTGGCACTGGACCGGCCCTGTTCAATGGAAGCAAAATAGACCCTGTTTTCACCGGCCAGGCCGATAGCCGCCACCTGGGCTTTCGGCTCCTTCAGCTCCTGCCGAATCAGTTCTGCCGTTTCCACAGCCCCTTTCCCCTGCAAATGAGAGGCATCCCGTATTTCCACTTTATCGTTATTGATCCACACATAAACCAGATTGGGGGATTTGCCGCGAAGGATCACCTTGTCATAACCGGCATACTTCAATTCCGGGGCCCAAAATCCCCCCATCATGGAATAGGCCATTAACTGCGTCTGAGGCGAAATGGTCGAAACAATGGTCCGATTACAACCGGTAGCCGGCGTGCCGCATAAAAGACCGGCGCCGAATATTAATAGGTTATCAGGAGAAAAGGGTTCGACTTCGGGAGGGACCCTGTCCCATAATATCTTGGCGTTAGTTCCTAATCCCCCCAGATAGAGTTCGGTGTCTCTCGGGTCGGTTTCAACCCTTTCAATGTTTCCCCGGGACAGATCAATTTCTAAATTATATCCTGTCTCTGCGTACCTCATTTTTTTACCCCTTCATTGATTACCTGAATCCGTGGCATACTTTTTAATTATTCAATGGGTGGCCGTCACTCAACCCCCAAGGACCTTCACCCTGCTACCAACTATAATGTATCTGTATTGTGATTATATAATAGCTATTATTTGGAAAATGTCAAGTGGAAACATGGTGGCCAGTCATTTAACCCGGTCTCCCACCCGCTGACCGGGAGAAACATCCCAGGTTACGCTTTTGGGTCCAATTTTTTGAACAAATTAATAAAATTACTCCGATCGAACCCGATGGATTTAAAAAAGGAAAGGATGTCCACCGCATCCCAACGGACAGCCGTATAAATTTCAAATATTTTCTTCTTCTTATAGGCTTCAAAGAGGTGACTGGCCAGGGCTTGTCCGATGCCTTCGCCCATGTGTTTCGGATGGACGCCCAGGTTTTCGATCCATCCCCCCTGATCGATACCAAAACTATTGGTCATAATCTCGCTGATGACAAAGCCTATAACCTTTCCTTCCACCAGGGCCACCAGACTGATATTACCGTCTTTCTGAATATGTTCCTGTAAAATGGCTTTTCTCTTCGGGCTGACCTTAGATTTGGTAATGGTTTCCTGAATCCCGATAACCTGGGGTAGATCCTTTACCAGCAATTTTCTTATCTTAATCGGTTTCAAGGTCTTATTTTTTTTCATCAGTCGATCCTTATGATCTTGACATGCTTCCCGACCCATTCAGGAGGCAGGTAGACGCGTCCGCTGTTCCCGCTTTGCTTGACCTCTTTTTCAATCATTTCCTCCCCAAAAACTTCGAATTTAGCCTTGAGAGGTTTATTATTCTCTTCTGATCTGGACATATTCTCTCTCAAACTGCTTTCTTTTTTCCGGGCAATCATAAACGTTTCCTAATTTTTCCGGGATGAATACGGCTATAAATTAACTATATTTTAACTACAAAATGATTATAAATTTCCAACCTCGTTTGTCAAGTAAAAAATTTTAAATATCTTTCTTCTGGCCTGTCCAGAAACCCCGAGGATCGTATTGGCGGATTATGGAGAGGTCCTGGGCCGTCGGCAAGGGCGTTTGGGTCAGGTCAGGGGAGATCTTCAGATCCCAGCCTGTTTCGTCCTTCACCTGATCCGATGATATTCCCGGATGGGTCTGGGCAAGAAAAGCCTCTTTAGTTTCCGGATGAAACCGCAAAACGCCCAGGGTAGTGATGATGGCCACCGGTCCGCCACGAACTAAGCCCTGGTCTTTTCTCCAGTCCCCCCCCAGACCATAACCGGATGAGGTGATGTAACCGACTTTTCCCACAAAGCGTCTTTTTTCATGGGGCATAATGATCAGCAATTTCTTAGAGAGGGAGGCGATATCCCCTCCCCCTCCGCTTCCGGGAAGGCGGACAAAACCCCTGGGCAGCGAAATCCTGGTGGTATTCAGATTTCCAAAACGATCCACTTCCGCCCCTCCTATGAATCCCACATCCACTTTCCCTTTCTGAAGAAAACCCATAACCGTCAACATGTCACAGCACATGGTCGCCAGATGGATATTGGGCGGGTCTCCCATGGTAACGATGGCGCTGGAAGCCGGGGCTTCCCGCAAGACCCCGTTTTCAAACAGCCCAATGGCCCCCGGAGCATGGGTCTTTTTGGCCAGGATAAAAGCCAATAAAGGAAGACGCATGCCGACAAAAACCACATCCCCATCGCTTATTTCCCTGGCCGCTACGGAGACCATTAATTCGGCCGGGGTGTAAGGGGAGGATGGGGGTCGGGGGTCAGGGGTCGGGTTGGAGGCCATAAGTTCGGAGTTGGGAGTTCGGAGTTCGGGGTCGGAACGATCGGTGTTCGTCCTCGGGCCTTCAGTGTTTAAGTAGTCTTTTTTTTGCATAAAATCCTTGCTTTTTCTAATTTATATCCAATAATTTTATCAATCCGCAATCCGCAATCCGCAATCCGCAATCCGTCACCCGTCACCCGTCACCGGTTTTATCCTATCCCGGTGCACCGCCATCAAGGTGACCAGGGCTTTGGCTGCCAGCACCTCTTCGTCCGGCCTCCGGTCATAGACCTCGGATTCTCCGACCAGAACCTGCCCGCCTTCACGCAGGATCCTTGATTTACAGACCAGGCATTGACCATAGGCCGGCCGGAAAAAATTGATCTTAAACTCTATGGTTAATATTCGAAAGTCTTCAGCCACCAGACTGAAGGCAGCATAGCCGGCGGTGTGATCGGCCATGGTGGCTAAAACCCCGGCATGGATATATTGATCCTGCTGCCGGTGACGGGGGTGGACGATCAATTGCGATTCGAGATACCCCCTTTTATAATGGATGGCCTTTATCCCCAGGTCCGCGATAAACCCCTGGGAATATTCCCGGGCTAAAATTTTCAACCGTTCCGAAGTCGGTTCTATCTTCATGGATACCCCTTATTCCTCCCCGCCAGAGTAAACCAGGTAAATTCCGAATCCCATTCCTTGAGTATTTCAAATCCGGAAACCTTTAAATCGTTTTTAACTTCCAGGTATTCACTCCGCATCATTCCGGACAGAATTACCCATTTTTTTTCAAAAAAGGCTTTGTTTTTAATGACTTCACGGATAACGGCCAGGTGCAGGTTGGCCACAAGAAGCTCTGCCGGTTGCTGAATATACTCTTCGGCCCGACCTTCCTGGACTTTGATATTTGCTTCCAGGCTGTTTAAGGCCACATTCTTTTTTGCTGTTTCCACACAAGCCGGATTCCAGTCAATGGCCAGGATCTCTTTAGCTCCCAAGGAAATCGCGGCTAAAGATAAAATGCCTGTTCCCGTCCCTAAATCCAGGACCGTTTCCGGCTTCCCCTGGTTATAAACCCACAAAAGGGCTAAAAGGGAATCCCGGGTCGTTGGATGATGACCGGACCCGAAAACCACGCCGGGATCCAAGCGGATATAGATGCCCTCCCTGTTTTCAGGAGGGGTAACCCCGGGAGGAATAAAAAGGAGATTCCCGACATCGAGATACTCCGACGAACCCTTCCCCTGCCAGTCTTTATAACTCATTGAATGAGATCGGACCCAGGTCAGATGGGGATTTTTTTTTAGAAATGTCTTAAGGGATTCTTCTTGGGGTTCGGAAAAAAACAAAAAAGTGGACTCCCCTTCCCGCCAATGGGCTAAAAAAGCCTCCTTAAAAAATTTTTCCGGTTCGAAGAGGGTCCCTTCCATTTCATAAATATATAATAGATCGTCCGGTCTCATTAATTCCTGGTTATTTCCTTTTGGAATAGTCCTTTTGGAATAGTCCTTCGGTTCAAGACTTCGACTTGGCCATTCGATCTAATTCCATATTATAAATGGCCATAGCGGCTATATGGGCCAGCCGGCTGAGGAAAAATTCCTCCCGATGGGTTAATTGTCGCTCCGGGGTATTGGCCCTGATATATAGGGTCCCCAGATCCTTGTTACGAAAAACCATGGGGAGCGTTTTCAAAATATGCCTGGAAAGAGGCGCCCCCAGGGTAGACAAATTTTCTGATTCCCCGAGGGGGTTTTCCATTTTTACTGAGTCTTTCAAACCCGGATACCTTTTAAAATCGATGGTCAGGATATCTTTTTCCGGTTCGTCATCCGAAGAAATCATGTAACCGATTTCTTCTTTCCGGTCTATATAAACCGCCGTACACCGCTCGAGTTCGAGTTTACTGGTCAGGATCTGGGTCAGAGTAAGCAGGAATTTGGGTAGATTCCGATCTTGCCCGATAGATTGGGCCACCTCTGTCAGGACCTCCAACTCGCGATAGTCTTCTTTCAAAATCTCTTTTTCCTTAAAAAGTCGGTTATAGGATTCCACCATGCCATGGAAAAAGAAAGTAACCACAAAGATAAAAGGGAACCTGAGCAGCGTATCGGTATGCCAGAATTTCTCCGGAGACTTAATATACAAAGAAATTCCATAGACGACCAGAATGAGACCGAAGGCGGAATAGATCAATTGCGCCCGGCGGGAGGCGGCGGCCACCAGAAGGATCAGAAAAAACACCAGAAAAAACTGGGAATCACTATGGACCGCGATAGAAAGGGCTAAGGTAGTCAAAAGGACATCCAATAACAAGATGGAAAAAATGAATTTTTGATTCTGAAACCAACCGGGAGGACACAAGGAGCACAGGATATTGGTCAGGATGTAAAAGGAAATGAAAAAAGGTTGAATGGATAAGGATCCCTTTGGGGGATAACTGAACAAGAGGATATTTCCAACGACGATTACAAGAATCCACCGTAAAAGAAGGACGTCTTTTTTCCCATATTCTTGATCTAATAGCATGACATCTCCTTTCAGTAGGTTCCCAAAGAAACAGCGGAAGGAAGATTTACCCACCCATTATTGATAATATATTATATCAATTCCAAGGAGTTTTAGCTATTCAATTCAGATAAAATAGAGGCTCGATTTAGGAAAAAACTATGAACGGACCGGATCATTCTTTCAATCCTACTCCCCGGGAAAGATCCATTCTTTCCCGGGGAATACCGACCATAAACGGCTGAAAGCCTTAAGTGGATCTATTCCACCGGCACCCAATAATAATCCAACACCGTATTGGATGGTTTTTCAGTCCGGAACTCCGCCATGACCTTCATCCCTATATAGGGTTTGCCATACAAAAGATAACTTTTGGGGACAGTGGCCAAGCCGGGGAGCTGGACATCGATCTGCCAATAGGGGGTCGAAAGTTCGATCCCGGTACCGGCATAAACGACTTCGGTAAAAGCATAGACTTTTCCAATTACCGGATTCCGAAGGGTTTTCCACTTCATCTCCGTATGACAATCAGGGCAATGGGCTCGAGGGGGGATCCAAAGACGGTCTTCCGGGCACTTTTTGTTCGGACAAAAAGTAGCCTTTAATTTTCCTTCCTTAAGACCCTGGAAAAAAGGAGAAAGCATCCCATAGGTATGAACATGGGTTAAAGCCCGAGGCCATTCGATGACTGTCTGCGGCTCCGTCTGTCGTATTTTGGTAACTTGCCCGATGAATTTGGTCTGTTGTGTTTTTTTTGCCATTTTCAGATTCCTCCTTTATCAACTCTTTTTGATAATACAGACGGTCACGTGAGAACCGACCCCGGCATGGGAAACCCAGAGGGCCTGCTTGCTCTTTTTGGGGATCTGCAGGCTCTTCCAGTCCCTGGGCTTGGTTTTACCCCATTTCTTCCAGATCTTGGAGTCTCCGTGAAATTGATCGTATTTTTGCTGCAACTGCCAGAGGCACTCAACGGCCTGGAAGATCCCGGTAGCCCCCACGGCATGCATAGTCCCGAGTAACCCCCCCGATAGATTGGAAGGACATTTCCCGCCGTAATAGGCGTCTCCGGATTCGATATAATCCTGTTCCTGTCCGTAAGGTCTAAGTCCGATATCCCCATAAGTTTGCAGATCGCTGATGGTAAAGGCGTCATGCAATTCCACCAGGTCTAACTCTTCCAGGGGATCATGGATTCCGGCCATCCGGTAAGTCAGATAGGCGGCGAAACGGGCGGCCAGAAAACTTTCAAACCCGGGCCAACGGCTGCCCTCTTTTACCAATTCTTTATACATGCCGGGAATTTCATTGGGCAGTAAGGGGATATCCATGGGACGTCGATCCGCCACCCGCAGGGTATGGGTACCGCCGCAAATAAAAACTTCACAGGGGTTATCACTCAACTGATAGGCGGTTTTCTCGTCACAAAGCAGTGCGCAGGCCGATCCGACACTCATGGCGCAACATTCCAGGAAGCGCAAAGGATAAGCCGACATGGGGCTGGCCAGAACCTCTTCGACCGTGTGCTTTCCCGGTTGTTGGGCATAGGGGGAAGAACAGGCGTAGAGGCGGTTTTTAACGGCGATTTTAGCCCGGGTAGTCTCCGAGACGTTGAAGGCCCAGGCAAAACGATTGGCCATGGGGGCATAATAGGAAGAATAAACACGACCCAACCGGGTTTCAAAATCCTTACAGGCCGCCGTAGAGATATAAAAATTTCCGGTTCGGGTATCGACTTCATCCATCCGTTCCCAACCGGCGGCCAGGGCTACATCGGCATACCCTGAGGCCACGGCCATGGCGGCATTGAGAATGGTCGTACCGCCGGTAGCCCCTCCGGTCTTGATCCCCACATTAAAAAGGGGATCCAGCCCTAAATAATCATGGATCTTGGCCTCGCATAGCAGTTGGTCCTGGAAATGGTCGGCAAACTCCCCATAGGCGGCGTAATTGATCAGCCCCTTGACCTCCAATGGATCCATCTTCAGATTGTTATCCTCCAACATCTGCTTGAAGGCCATCATGACCAACTCTTCCAGTTTGTACTCAGGGAAAAACTTTCGGTAGGCTGTGGTCCCTCCGGCTACCATAAAGACCCTTCGATTCCATTTGGGAACCCGTAAGTTTCCTTTTTTAAACGTTATCATTCCTGATCCTCCTTATCGTTTTATTCTTTTTGCAAAACACCGCGGCGGGATCGATTCTTTTTGTCCCGAGCCGCCCCCTTTTTTCCCGTCACTGAAGACAAACTTTTTGCGAACAAGTCTTAACAATTTTTCTGGTTTCTTCTTCCCCCCTTTTTGTTTTCATACACCTGCCATCCAAGATTGATGGTCCTGTAAAAAACCATTAATTGCTTTTCCGTCATTCCCGCGCAGGCGGAAATCCAGGTTATGCCTCGCGTGACTTTATTATAAAGTCACGCTCGTGTTTTCACTTGAATCCTCGAATCCTTGACCCCTTGAATCCTATCATCACTAACTCTTTTGGAGATGATCCGTTTATTTTTTCAACTGGTTAATAAAAAAATGCAGTTGGCTGATGGTCTGTTTCCAAATATTCGGATCTCTATTGGAGGAATAGAGGGTAACGGCTCCGTTAATGGAGATCACGATAAAATTGGCGATTTCTTTAAAATCCAGCCCTTTTTTCAACAGTCCTTTCTGTTCCGCCTCCTTCAGCCAGTTCCGTATCAGTCTGGCAAACCCTATATAGCCTCGGAGAACTTGTTTATTCATGGAGACGGACTGGCCGGAAAGCTCCACCAGCATATTGGCAAAAAAACAGCCCCCTTCAAAGACATCAGCTCCCAGATAATCCCTCAGGGCATTTTCTATCGCCTTTTCTATTCGCTTAAGGGGATCGGAAATGGTTCGGACGTCTTTTAAAACAATACTTTTCCAGATCCTGGCCGCCTCCTCATAAACGGCATACCAGATCTCTTCCTTGCTCCGAAAATGGCCGTAAAGCCCCCCTTTGGTTAGATGGGTGGCCTCGAGGATATCGTTGATGGAAGTATTGAAATAGCCTTTGACGGAAAAAAGCTGAAGGGTCTCTTGGATGATCTGTTGGCGGGTTTTGGTTCCTTTGGTTCCCATAACGGCCTTATTCAAAAATAAAACAGAACGGTTGGTATATTTTTATATATTAAAAAAGAAAGCTCGCTTGTCAAGGGAAAAATGACGACATCGTATCCAATATGGTCCACAGGACTTTAAAGTTCCAAAACTCCGTTTTTTTCTCGCTGAACAGTTAGCCTCAAATGAAACCCGGTCTCAAAAATAAACCGTTTGTTTGGTCTATCTGGTTAATGGTTGATCTTGAATCTTTTTTACCTTATGGATTCAGACCAATAAGGTTCTCTCTGGACTTTGGGCTCTGGCCGGTTCTCGATCATATTTTGCCAGGCTCTGGATTCATTGCGGTAAGCTTCTGCAGCATGACTTTGCGCTTCGTTGTACCTCTTATGGTTTTCCGGATTATTCCACTTCCTGACATAGGAAATAAAAGAAACGGCTTTTTGTTGACAGAAGTGCAAATTTACCGTACATTATCGCAGTATGATTGCAAGATTAATCAATATCCCTAAAACGCAGTCTTTTTTCCTGTTTGGCCCTCGCCAGACAGGAAAAAGCACCCTTATGGAGACAACATTCAGGGAAAATATATGGAAAATCGATCTGTTAATGACAGACCAGTTCCTGAAATATACAAAAAATCCGGAACAATTCCGTTTAGAATCCATTGAAAAGATTGAAAAAGGTGCGATAAACCGGATATTCATAGATGAAATCCAGCGTCTTCCGTCATTACTAAACGAAATCCATTGGTTAATTCAAAACACGCAATGCCAATTTATTTTAACAGGTTCAAGCGCCAGAAAACTGAAAAGAGGAGGGGCCAATCTCCTGGCCGGAAGGGCGGTCCGGAGAAACCTCTATCCTTTTATTTATGAAGAAATTGCCGAATCTTTTTCTCTGCCGGATGTATTGCAATTTGGAACTCTTCCGGGAGTTTATGGGGGAAATGCCGAAGCGAAAATTGATATTCTTCGTGCTTATGCCGAGACTTATTTAAAAGAAGAGATATTGGCCGAGGGGCTGGTTCGGAATCTGGGTGGATTCTCCCGGTTCTTAGATCTGGCGGCCAGTCAATCTGGGGCGTTGACAAGCTATACTTCTATTGGCAGGGAATGTCACCTCCCGGCCAGAACCGTTCAAGCCCACTATGATATTCTGGAAGACACTTTGATCGGGTTTCGCCTGTCACCCTGGAATAAAAGTATCAGAAAACGAATGGTCGCCCATTCAAAATTTTTTCTTTTTGATCTTGGGGTAACTAATGCCTTAACCAGACAACTAACAGCCCCCCCGGACCCGGTTCGCTTCGGCCGCCTTTTTGAACAATTTATTATACTGGAAACCCATAGGCTTCTCAACTATCACCAAAGCGAGGCGGCGATCTATTTTTGGAGGACCAATCACGGGGCTGAAGTGGATCTATTGATAGAAAAATACGGCCGAATAATTGGTGCTTTCGAGATCAAATCAACCTCGCAGGTGACGGGATCTCATCTCAGCGGCCTAAGATCGTTTCGCCAGGACCATCCGAATGTTCCCTTACATGTGGTGGCTATGGTGGAACACCGTTATCGGTTGGATGAGGTGGAAGTGCTGCCCTGGAAGGAATATATAGTAAAATTAAAAGAAATCCTTTCTTGATACATCATCCTACTGGAGATCCCGATCCACAACTTCTTAAAGATATCCTGCCAAAAGATCGAGAGGAAGGTCGTATCGTGGTGACCCATGATCAACCCCAACCTCTTTCCAAAGGGACTGTCTTCAGCGTTACCGAGGGCAAAATTCGCATCCGGACCTTGCCTATCGTGTAATCGACACAGGAAAGTTTCATTGCGTTATTCCTCGTAATAATAATACCGCCGGGCATCCTGACGCCCACTTAAGTATTCGTACCGTTCTAATTCCCTTTCGATTCGTAGCTGCTCATCATAGACTCCCCTTTCATAGGCGGTCCTGGGGATATTGGCGGGAGAAGCTGGGGCCGGGGCATAAATAACCGGGGCCGGCTGATAGACCGGGGGATTACAGATCTCCCCGATAGCCCGGAGAATCGGTGGGGCGAAAATGGCTATAGCCCCGCCCAACAAGATCGCATCCCTGGTTCTCATGGCCCTGGCCTCTTCGGTCCCAACTACCAGGATTCCAAAGGTGATGATTACGAATAACCCTTGATATATAATCGTATCTATCACATTGTTGCATTTCGAGAAAAAACCTTAAGATTTTTTATTGACAAATTGTCATAATGACATTATCATAAAATGAAATTAATTAATGTGAGGAGATTAAAATGCTTATTGCTTTAGACAAACGGGGAAGCATCAACCTGCCGAGCACGATACGAAAGGAACTTGGCTTGGAAAGCGGCACCTATCTTGATTTGCAAGTGATGGATGGAGGGGCGATGTTGTTGCAGCCTATTGCCATTTACCAGGGTATTCGACTTGGGAAACAGGGACTGCAAAAGCTTGCCGAAGCCCGTCAGAGCGGGACGACATCAATACCCACCTGGCTGACCAAGGAAATGAAACATGCCGAAGTTGATCCCGAGCCGGAAATTTCTTGAGGACGTCGAGGGGCTACGGGCCAATCCGCTGCTAAGGAAAAAGTTGGCGAAATCGCTTAACCTACTGGCGACAAACCCATTGCACCCCGGGCTTCATTTGGAACGGATTATCAACGACCCCACGGCCTGGTCGGCAAGGATAGATCGCCGCCTTCGCCTTTCTTTTGATCCACAAAAATTATTACAGGCTGGGAATCCGGATTGGTCGGCCCCGCTATTGCTCCTGCGTATCCTCGACCATGACGATTTGTATAAACACCCCAGATAAGATGACACATTAGTACCCTTCAAACGCAGAGCTTATTTCCAGTCTCAGACTGTCCAATGACCAGGGCCAATATCTTTTCTGGATGGCTGAGCTATTATTCCCCATAATACCGCCGGGCATCCTGACGCCCCCTTAAGTATTCGTACCGCTCTAATTCCCTTTCAATTCGAAGCTGCTCATCAATCATTCCCCGTTCATAGGCGGTCCTGGGGATATAGGCTGGGGCCGGGGCATAAATAACCGGGGCCGGCTGATAGACCGGGGGATTACAGATCTCCCCCGATAGCCCGGAAAATCGGCGGAGTGTGCAGCGGCGAAGCGAAGCGGAGACCGTCTGCCACGCTTGGTTGAATGTCCGCCTTTTTGACCAGGAGGCTTCACTTCAACGAATCGGTTACCGTCTTGAGCTTCTCAGCTTCCGACAACCTACCTTTTTGAGTAAGAAGGCTGTGGTATCTATCGAAAACTTGTTTTATGAATGCTTTGCTCTGACGGATCTTCCCCTGGAAAAAAACAAGAATAGATCGTATAACCAATTGATTGGTATAATTATTTAAGATAAAGGTTGGTTAACGTGTACTGCCTACACCTTGCCCATGGAGTGGGCAAGGTT
>JACRBX010000335.1 GCA_016219225.1 Deltaproteobacteria bacterium | reverse complement strand
TTTTCAGTGATCCGTTGTTCCTGAACGCCCCAGGGAATCCGGGTTTTCTTTCTTAAACGGGGTTTTTCCAGGGCCTGTCGTAACAGTTCACCCAGTCTTGATTTGGCCAGTTCCCGGTTGTCCGCCTGACTTCGGGTCTGCTGAACGGTAATCCACAATAAGCCCGCTTTATTAATACGGGTTGGGAGTTTTTTGAGGATCAGTTCTTTGGCCTCCTCCGAAAGACTCGGGGATTTAAGGACATCGAACCAGAGAGTGATACGGGTGCTGACCTTGTTGACGTTCTGCCCCCCCGGGCCACCGCTGCGGGAGGCGGTAAAGATCAACTCCTTCTCGGGGATGGAAAGAAAATCCGTAATTCTAATCCGGCCGGTTTCTGAGTCCATTTACATAAAAAGCCAAAAGCCATTCAAAAAGTTAATTATCCCCCAGGCCCCGATGACCGACCCAAGGATCCAGACCGGTTTTTTCTTCATTAAAGCAGCTATGGAGGAGAGTAGAATGGCAATCTGGAGATAAATGACGGCTACCCCAAAGGCCTGGGAATGCTTCTGGGCGGCATCCCGGATGGCTTCAAAATTTCGGGCCTCTTTTTCAATGGCCGCCTTTTCTTTGGTGTATTTATTTAACTTTTTGGTATAAAATTCTATCTTACTGCTATAAGCATCATTCAGGGTCTGGGAGGACCTGGGTTCGAGGGCTTTCAACTCGAGCTCCAATTTTTCTTTTTGAAGTTCATAGAGATACCCTTTGATGCTCTTGGACTGAAAGTAGGCCCACTGGTTGGCGGCCTGCGATTGACTCAGGACCGAACGGGTCGAAAAACTGCCGCCTCTAAAAGTCGATAAGGTGGCACATACGGCCAGGATGACCGTGGTCAGGGCCAGGTAATTGAGCCATTTTTCCTTTTTTTCTTCCGCCATAGATATTAGCATAACCTCCTGTAAAATTAAGGGATTCCAGGTAAAACGGGAAAGAGGAAGATGCATTATTACGGACTACGCAGGGGAATATACCATAGTTCGAAAATAGATTAAAGCTCAAAGCTCATGGCTGAAAGCTCAAAGTAAGCAATAAACCATTAAAATCGATGCCGGACAAAAGATAATTTCGTCCTTCCTGGTGCTCTAACGGGGCATGAGGCTTAATAATTAATGGTTTGAAAATAACTTTTGACAATTCTTTGTATAATTCATTAGAATTCAAAATCTTATACCGTCAGGATCTTCGAAAAAGGAGTCCCTATGATCAGACCCTTCCCATTCATTCCCATAAACCTTGCCGCTAGGCGGAAAAGTTTCTGCCTGACCCTGGTTCTTTTTGGTTTCCTGGGTCTCCTGGCCTGCTCTGATAAAAAGAACGACCCTTCAAAAATGAAAAGGGAAAAGGTGGTGCCGGTTACCGTGAGTCTCGTCGAGGAAAAGACGGTCCCGGTGCAACTGACGGCCATTGGAAATGTCGAACCTTTTGCAACGGTTTCCATCAAATCCCGCGTCACCGGGGAACTGAAACAGGTCCATTTTCGGGAAGGTCAGGACGTTTCCCAGGGGACCTTGCTCTTTACCATCGATCCTGCCCCCTTCGAGGCCGACCTGAAAAAGGCCCAGGCCAACCTGGCCCGAAATGTGGCCCTGGCCAGTAAGGCTGAAGAGGATCTCCGGCGTTATGCAGACTTAATTAAAAAGGAATTTATCAGCCGGGAACAATACGATCAGTCCGTGACCAATCTGGAGGCCTTTAAGGCCCAGATCAAGGCCGACCAGGCGGCGGTGGAAACCGCCCGTTTGCAAGTCGCCTACTGTTCTATCCGGGCCCCCATTTCCGGACGGACCGGGACTTTGTTGGCCGATAAGGGCAATATGATCAAGGCCAACGATGACAATAAAAATATGGTGGTCATTAACCAGATCCAGCCTATCTTTTGTTCTTTTTCCCTGCCGGAACAGAATCTGGCCGATATAAAAAAATATTCGTCGGCCGGAAAACTCAAAATAAAGGCGGTTATTCCCAAGGACCAGGAACAGCCTGAAGAAGGGGTGGTTACCTTTATCGATAATATGGTGGATAAAACGACCGGCACGATCCGCATCAAGGGAACCTTTTCCAACAAAGAAAAAAGGTTGTGGCCCGGCCAGTTTGTCAACATCATTTTGGCCTTAACGACCCAAGCGAACACCTTGATCGTCCCTTCCCAGGCCATCCAAACCGGTCTGGAGGGACAATATGTCTTTGTAATCAGACCGGACCTCACCGCCGAATCCCGTCCGGTGGTGATCAACCGAAGCCTCAATGGCCAGACCGTTATTGAAAAAGGGCTTAAGGCCGGGGAAACCGTGGTCACGGACGGTCAGTTTCAACTTGTTTCCGGAACCAAAGTCCAGATTAAAAAAGGGCCGGAGGGGAAAGGGGCCCCCCGTCCATGAATATCGCTGAAATATTTATCCGTCGGCCGATCATGACCACCCTGGTCATGATCGGCATCCTCCTTTTCGGGATCATGGGTTATCTGCGTTTGCCGGTGAGTGACCTCCCCAATGTGGATTTCCCGACCATCCTGGTAACGGCTAATCTGCCCGGGGCCAACCCCGATACCATGGCCTCGGCCGTGGCCACCCCTTTGGAAAAGGAATTCTCGACCATCGCCGGATTGGATTCCATGAATTCATCCAATGCCCTGGGGGCTACCCAGATCACCCTCCAGTTCAGCCTGGATCGGAATATTGATGCCGCGGCCCAGGATGTTCAGTCGGCCATCGCCCGGGCCGCCCGCTTGCTCCCTAAAGACATGCCCACCCCGCCTTTTTATCGAAAGGTCAACCCGGCCGATCAACCGGTACTCTATTTGTCTCTTAACTCGACGCTCCTCCCCCTTTACACTATTGATGAATACGGCCAGACCATCATGGCCCAACGCATTTCCATGATCAGCGGGGTGGCCCAGGTTTCGGTTTTCGGCTCTCAGAAATATGCGGTCCGGATCCAACTCAATCCCCAGGCTATGGCTTCCCGGGCTATTGGGATCGATGAAGTGTCCGCAGCCGTCCAATCCAGTAACGTCAACCTGCCGACCGGCACTTTATATGGGCAGCACAAGGCCTTCACGGTTCAGGCCACCGGCCAGTTAAACAATGCCGAAGCCTATCGCCCGGTCATCACCGCTTACCGGAATGGTTCTCCGGTGCGCCTCCAGGATATCGGCCGGGTTATCGATGGCGTTGAGAATAATAAAATCGCCAGTTGGTATAAAGACCGGAGGGCCATTGTCCTGGCCATTCAACGCCAACCGGGAACCAACACCATCGAGGTGGTCGATTCCATTAAAAAACTGTTGCCCACTTTTCGTGCCCAATTGCCGGCCTCGGTCAACCTGGATATCCTCTATGATCGTTCTGAATCGATCCGCCATTCGGTGAATGATGTCAAGTTTACCCTGATATTGACCATCTTCCTGGTGGTCCTGGTCATTTTTCTCTTTCTCCGTAACATTTCGGCCACCATCATCCCCAGCCTGGCCTTACCCATGTCCATTATCGCCACCTTTGCGGTCATGAGTCTGCTGAATTACAGCCTCGACAACCTTTCCCTGATGGCCCTGATTCTGGCCGTTGGGTTCGTAGTCGATGACGCCATTGTCATGCTGGAGAACAATGTCCGTCATATGGAGAAAGGTGAGCCCAGGCTTCAAGCCGCCCTTAACGGATCCAAAGAAATCAGTTTTACCATCCTGTCCATGACCCTGTCCCTGGCCACTGTTTTTATCCCGGTCCTCTTCATGGGTGGAATCCTGGGCCGGCTGCTTCAGGAATTCGCCGTGGTCATTGCCGTGGCTATCCTGGTTTCGGGGTTTGTCTCTTTGAGCCTGACCCCCATGCTGTGCAGCCGCTTCCTTAAACCCCCGGAAGCCCAGCAGCACGGACGTCTTTATTGGTTTTTCGAGCGTTTCTTTAACGGGATGCTTCAGGTCTACGATTGGAGTTTAAAGAAGGTCTTAACCCATCGCCGGGCCACCATGGTGGTTACCCTGCTCACCCTGCTGGCCACCTTTTATCTTTTTCAGGTCGTTCCCAAGGGGTTCATCCCCAGTGAGGACACGGGCCAGATTTTAGCTTCCTCCGAGGCGGCCCAGGGGATTTCCTTTGAGGATATGATCCGGCATCAGCAAGCCCTGGCCAGGATTGTACGTGAAGACCCCAATGTGAAGGCCTATAATTCAACGGTCGGATCCGGCGGCCCGAATCAGACCGGTAATACCGGCCGGATGTTCATCCGCCTCAAAGACCGTTCCGAACGAAAACTGAGTGCCGATCAGGTGATTCAACAGTTACGGCCCAAACTGGCCAAGGTCCCGGGCATTCAGATTTTCCTCATCAACCCTCCGGTTATTAACGTCGGAGGCCGGCTGACCAAGGCCCTGTATCAATTTACCCTCCAAAGCCCCAACACCAGGGAACTGTATCGCCACGGGGCCATTTTTGAATCCCGGCTGAGGGCCTTGCCGGAACTCCAGGATGTCACCAGTGATATCCAGCTTAAAAACCCCCAGATCAACATAGAGATCGACCGGGACAAGGCCATGACCCTGGGGGTTACGGCCCAACAAATTGAAGACGCCCTTTACTCGGCCTACGGGTCCCGGCAGATCTCGACCATTTATGCGGCCAACAACGCCTACCAGGTCATCATGGAACTGGAGCCTGAATACCAGATGGACCCGGCAGCCTTATCCCTGCTCTATATCCGCTCCTCCAAAAACCAACTGGTCCCCATAGACTCGGTGGCCAAATTGAGTTGGGGGGTGGGACCGCTCTCGGTCAACCATTCCGGTCAGCTCCCTTCAGTCACCCTTTCTTTTAACCTGAAACCGGGGGTGGCCCTGGGAGAAGCGGTTGCCGTCGTTGAAAAAACGGCCCGCACCGTCCTGCCTTCAACCATCAGCACCAGTTTTCAGGGCACGGCCCAGGCCTTTCAATCCTCACTCAAGGGTTTGTGGCTTCTCCTGGTCCTGGCCGTCCTTTTGATCTACATTATCCTGGGAATACTCTATGAAAGTTTCATCCATCCCTTGACCATCCTCTCCGGTCTGCCTTCGGCCGCCATCGGAGCCCTGATCACCCTGCTGATCTTCGGCCAGGATCTGAGTATTTATGCCTTTGTGGGGATCATCATGCTGATCGGTATCGTCAAGAAAAATGCCATCATGATGATCGATTTCGCCCTGGCGGCCCAGCGCAATGAAGGCAAGAGTCCCTTTGATGCCATCTACCAGGGCTGCCTGGTCCGTTTCCGGCCCATCATGATGACCACCATGGCGGCCTTTATGGGCACCTTGCCGATCGCCCTGGGTTTCGGGGCCGGGGCCGAATCCCGCCGTCCCTTGGGTCTGGCCGTGGTCGGGGGCCTGGTCTTTTCCCAACTCTTAACCCTTTACATCACCCCGGTCTTTTATCTTTATATGGAGTCCTTTCAAAGTAAGATCAAGAAATGGAGAGGGAAGGAAAATACTAATTCCACCCCCTCAACCGATAATAATCCTTAACCAGATAGTTTAGTTCGTCTTCGGTGATCACTTTGCCGCTCTCCGGCAGGGCCTCTTTGTGGAAACGCACGGGGAGTGCATCCAGGTCAGGGGTCATGCCCTCCCGCAGATTAAATTCCCGGCACAGGGTAATGACCCGGTTGGCCATTTGATGGATCTCTTCCTTACCCCAGGTCAATCCGGTAGTCATGTGGATGATCCGGGACAGTTCCGGCCAGGGATAAAGGTCCCGGTAAAAACGGCAAAGGATCAGGGTGTCGAACAGGCAAAGCCGATCCTCGAAGTCAATGAACAATTCGGCTTTGCCCTCGAGCTGGTCCGGATCGATCATCCTGGAAAGTTCAGGTTTGTAAAAAGTGGCCCGTAGATGGCAGGCCCCCCGGTCCGAAGTGGCATAGCCCAGGCCCACGCCTTTGAGCACCCGGGGGTCATAACCGGCAGGCTCCAGCCCTTTAACATGAATCGCGATATCTTCCAGCCCCCACTCGGCGGCGGCTGTTTTGATCCCCTCGGCCAGAACGGCCCCAATGCCCTGTCGATAAGCTATTTGTTTCAACAGAGCCGCAATGGCCGGCACATCGCCGTATTCTATTTTTTCCGGAATCTTTCCCCGCTTAGAGGCCTCAATGGCCAGGCCGGCCAGATTCCCGGCCGTGATGGTATCCAATCCGAGACGGTCGCAGATATCATTTAAATACAGGATGTCTTCGATGCTTTTGATGAGGCACAAACCACCGAAGGCATAGATGGTCTCGTATTCAGGACCTTCCAGGGTCATCCCTTTATGGGGGCCTTCCTTGACCTTGCTCAATCGGCCACAGGCGATAAAACAGCGGGCGCAGGCCCGGGGTTGGACTTCACAGCGTTCGTGGAGGCTGTCCGCCCCAATGGCTTCCCAGCCCTCCAGAACCCCTTTGGACCAGTACTGGGTCGGAAAGGCCTGGGCCTTATTTAAGACCCCGACCATCATGGGGGTCCCCATCTTCCGGTAATTGGCCACCCCGGCATCGGTCTTGCCTTTTTCCAAAATTTCCTGGGCAAAGGCTTTGACCTCATCCGGAAAGGCCAGGGGGCGTTTTTGGAGACCATAAAAACAAAGGGCCTTGATTTTTTTGGATCCCATAACCGCCCCGGTACCGGTGCGGCCGGCCGATCGCCAGTAGTCGTTTTCGATCACCGAAAAACGGACCAGGTTTTCCCCGGCCGGACCGATCACCAGGGCCGCAGCCCTTTCAGCCGGGGTGCCCATCCGTTTTTTACCGATCCGTTTTAATACTTCATCTTCGGCGGCATAGGTATCCAGTCCCCATAGATCCTGGGCCGGGTGAAAATGCACCGTTTCATCGTTGATCTCCAAAAAAACGGGCTCCTTGGAAACGCCACGGATGAGGATGGCATCATATCCGGTCCGGCTGATGCTTTCTGCGGCCTTTCCACCGGAATAGGATTCGGCATAAAATCCGGTTTGGGGGCTCTTGGTGAAGATTCCGTGACGACAGGATCCGTAAATTGGGCTGTCGGTAACCGGACCGACGGCGATGATCAGGTGATTATCCGCTGCCAGGGGGTCCACCCCGGCCGGGTTATTGGCCATCAATAAACGGGTTCCCAGGCCCTTGCCGCCCAGACCCTGTTCCAAATCCTGATCGGATATTTCCTGAATGGAAAAAGATTGTTCCCCGACATCAATTTTTAAAACGCGATTAAAAAAACCTTTCATGATATTCCCTCTAACCTATACAGTGATTTTTTAGTTTTTCATGATAGCCATTTACAATGTCCGATGAGGATTCAAGGATTCAAGGGGCCAAGGGTTCGAGTGAATTTATTAGAAATCGTCCCCCACTCGACCCCTGGAATCCTTGATCCCTGGAACCCTGCTTTTCTTTTACCAGGCCGCCCGGTAAATGCGTTCGGCATCCTCGAGGGTAATCCTTCGGGGATTGTTGGCCAAAAGACGGGTTACCTTCATCACCCCTTGAGCCATTTCCGGGATAGCCTCCTCCGGAACCTGGAGATCCCTTAGTCGGAGCGGAATGTTTAGATCGATCATCAACTCTTCAATAACCTCCAGACCCTCTTCAGCAGCCTGCCGGTCGGTCAGGTCTTCGGTTGAAATGCCCAGGGCCAAAGAAATCTCGGCGAATTTAGGGAGATTCCCCAGCATATTAAAACGGAAGACATGAGGCAGCATAATGGAATTGGCCAGACCATGAGAAATATGATGAAAGGCACCGCCCAGGGGATAGGCAAAGGCATGGACGGCCGTTACCCCGGCATTGGCAAAGGCCATCCCGGCGAGTAAACTGCCTTCCAGCATTTTTGAACGGGCCTCCGGATCTTCGCCGCGGGCATAGGCGGTCAATAGATTCCCGGAGGTTAATTCAATGGCCCGGAAGGCCAAATGATCGGTCAGGGAATTGGCATTAACCGAAGTAAAGGCTTCGATGGCATGAATCAAGGCGTCCATGCCGGTGAAAGCCGTAACCATCGGGGGGACCCCAAGAGTCAGGATAGGATCCAGGAGGGCCAGCCCAGGGAAAAGATAGCTGGAAACCACCCCTTTTTTGAGATGCTCGGCCTGATCCGAAAGGATGGCAATAGGGGTGACTTCGCTCCCGGTCCCGGCTGTAGTGGGAACAGCTATCAAAGGCAGGCCGGGCCGGACCAACAGGTCCACTCCGAAGTAATCGGAAATATGCCCGGGATTGACGGCCATGGCCGCCACCAGCTTGGCAATATCCAGGGAACTGCCCCCACCCAGCCCGATGACCGAATCGCACTGCTCTTTTTTCAATTGGGCCAGGGCCTGGTCTACGACCTCAATGGGGGGGTCAGGCTCGACGCCGTCAAAAAGGGCCTGGGCGATCCCCGCTTTTCCTAAAGGGGGCAGCACCTGATCCAGGAGTCCGGCCTGAATGATCCCCGGGTCCGTCACGATAAGGACCTTTTTCCCCTTCAGGGCCTTGACCTCCGGACCGATCTGGTCGATAGACCCCGGACCCATCAGAATACGGGGCGTGGTCCGAAATAATATGTTCGGCATAGGTTTTCTCCTAAACTTTACTGAATTTCGTGCTTGTTGCTCGTTACCCGTTGCTGGTTGCTCGTTACTTGTTACTGGATACTGGATAGAAAAAAAATGATTTTCCAGCAACCCCGTATGAAAGTTGTTTTATCGAGTAACCAGTAACCAGCAACCAGTAACCTGCAACCAGTTCCTACTCCTCCTGAACCACCACCCCCCGGTCTATCCGGAAGACCCGGTCCAGCATATCCGTGGAATGCTGCAGGTTGGATTCAGAAAGGATAACCGAAAGCCCTTCTTTGATTAATTCTCCCACCACCTCCACCAGGCGTTGGGACAAGGCCGGGGCCACCCCTTCAAAAGGTTCATCGAGCAGCAGAAGATTGTGGCCGCACATCAAGGCCCGGCCGAGGGCTACCAGTTTCTGCTGCCCCCCGGACAGTTCCATGGCCTTCCTTTTGGCAAAGGTCTTTACTTCCGGGATCATCTGATAGATCTTCTCCAGGCGCTTTGGTCCTTCGTTTGTGCCGATGGCCCAGGCGGGCAGGAGGATATTCTCCTCTACGGTCAATTCCGGAATAAGACGCCGTTCCTCCGGCATGTACCCGATTCCAAGACGGGTCCGGCCATAGGCCGGCAGTTCTCTTAACTGATGGCCGTCAAACTCGACCAGACCGCTGCTGGAAGGGAGTAGTCCCATGATGCTGCGCATCAGGGTCGTTTTACCGGCCCCGTTACGGCCGATCAGTCCGGCTACGGCCCCGGTAGGCAGCTCCAGATCAACACCCCGCAAGATCCTGACCGACTGGATGGAAACATTCAGATCTTTAATTTTGAGCATTTCCGGGCCCCCCTCCTGCCTTCTTTTTACCATCCCCCCCGATCACATATTGACGCACCTGGCTGTCGGACAGTACAGCCTCCGGCCCCCCATCGGCGATCACCCGTCCTTCGTAGAAGGCCAGGATGCGGTCGGAATAGCGGCTGACGATATCCATGTCGTGTTCCACAAAAAGAACGGTAACCCCTTCGACCCGTAAGGCCTCCATGATCATATCCATCATATCGAATTTCTGGTCGGCGTTGATTCCGCTGGTCGGTTCATCGAGCATCATGATTTGCGGTTTTCCCACCATGGACATAGCGATATCCAAAAGCTTACGGATCCCTCCCGGCAGGACATGGGCCGGTTTGTCCCGGTAATCGATCAGACTGAAGCGTTCCATAATCGATTCGGCCACCTCCGGGGCGCTGCCCTGATGACCCGGAATATGTCGGGGAGCCCGGGAAAACAAAGATTTTTTGCTCATCCGGGAAACAATACCCAGACCGACCAGGATATTGTCTTCCACGGAAAGGGAATCATAGAGCTGGGGGATTTGAAAGGACCGGCAGACCCCCAGCCGGGTAATCTCTCTCGGCGGGAGGGGGGTAATGTCACGGCCTTGAAAGTGAATCGTCCCCGAGCTGGGTTTTAAGTATCCGGTAATCATGTTGATGAAAGTGGTCTTGCCGGCGCCGTTGGCCCCGATCAGACCGACCACGGTATCCTTCCGGATGGCAGCGGAAATATCCCAGGCCGCTGTGACGGCCCCAAAACTTTTGCGCAGTCCTTGAGCTTCCAGAATCGGCAGGGCTTCCATATCAGACTCTCCTTTGACGGGCTTGAAAAACAGACCATAACCCGGCGGGCAGGAAGATGATGACCAACAGCAGGGCCGCGCCCAGAACCATCTGCCAGGTATTGGGCGAATACTCGTAGGCGAAGCTGCGGATCGATTCAAAAATCAGGGATCCGAGGAAGGGGGCCAGGACATTGCCGGTGCCGCCCAGGATGGTGATGAAGACAAATTCCCCGGAGGTCGTCCAGTAAGCCATTTCCGGATCGATATGGCCTATGGTAATGGCCGTCAAGGCCCCTCCTGCTCCGGCCAGGATAGCGGCAATCACATATTTGATATGGATGGCCCGACGTACCGAGGCCCCCATGTATTCCACCCGGATTTCGTTGTCTTTAATGGCCGGAGACAGGCGTCCTAAAGACGTCTTCAGATAACGGTTCATGATTAGGGCCGCCAGAAAGACAGTCAGGCAGGCCAGGGCATAAACGGCATAGCGCACCCAGCGGCCGGAAAACATGAATCCGAAGAGGGTGGGGACCCCGACATTGAAGCCGTCCGTACTCCCCAGGAAGGCGGTTTTGACTAATAAGCCGTAAAGGATCATCGAAAAAGCCAGACTTAACATGGCGAAGAATATACCCCGGTAGTTGGCCAGGAGAAAACCCAGGATGAAGGCGATAAAACCGGCTACCGCCGCCCCGCAAAGGAGCGACAAAACCGCATCGGTCAAACCCAGGGATAACCCCAGGCTTCCCGCCGTGTAGGCCCCCAGACAATAATAGAGTCCCTGACCGAAGGATACCAGGCCGGTGCGCAGCAACAACAACAAGCCTAAAACGACCAGCCCTTTGCCGAAGGAAACGGTTACCTGGAATAGCATCCATTGGGGCAGGAAAGGACCGATGACCAGCAAGGCCGCCAAGGCCCCTGTCAATATCCGAAAAGTATAATCCATGCGCTTCATATCTTACGGGCCTCCATGGCACTGTATAATCCTTGAGGTTTTAAAAGAAGGACCAGGGCCATAACCAGATAGATGCTGAACAGCTCGATTTCCGGCAGGTAATGGACAGCCGTCGATCGTACCAGCCCGACGATCAAGGCCCCCAGGGCGGCCCCTTGAAGACTCCCCAGTCCGCCGATCACTACCACGGCAAAGGCCAGGACGATCACCTCGACGCCCATACCGGGCACCACCGAGACCGTCGGGGCCGTAAAGGCCCCGCCGATGGCCGCCAGCATGGCCCCGGCGGTAAAGGTGATCAAGTAAAAGCGATTCACATTGATGCCCATGGCCAGACTGACCTCCCGGTCATGAATCACGGCCAGGAGTAGCTTGCCCTGTCTGGTGTACTGGAGGATCCACAGCAGGCCGATTCCCGAGGCCAGGGAGACACCGATCATGATGAGGTTATAGGCCGGGTAGCTTAAACCGGCAAAATCGAGGCTGCCCAGGAGTCCATAGGGCTCGGAGATGAAAAAGGGGTCAACCCCCCAGATCAGTTTGATCACATCTTCCAGGATCAGGAACAGGGCGAAGGTCACGATCAAAAGGAGGATTTCATCTTTCCCGTACATAAAACGTAAAAGCCCCCGCTCGATCAGCGGCCCCATCACCAACCCGACAATGACCGCAGCCAGGGCCAGCATGCCGTAGCTGCCCAATGGGGCGTAGCCATGGTTCAGCCAATAGCCGGCCAGGGATGCGGCGGCGTAAGCCCCTAATGCATAAAGGCTGCCATGGGCCATGTTGAGGATCTTCATGACGCCGTAAATAAGGGTGAGACCCACGGCGATGATAAACAACCAGGAAGAATACAGTATCCCGTCCACCAGGACAGTCAGCAGATCGCTCATGATTTAGGACACTCCTGCTTGGGGGGCCGGGTTGCACCCCGGTCCCCCAATAATTAAACCCTTATGAAAAATTTATTTCGCCGAACGACGAACGCTCAACAACGAACGGGTTTAAACTACTTGGTCTTTTTAAACCCGGACTTGATCCAGTCTTCACTCTTGACCCCCTCGGGGGGATTGACCTTGGCAGCCGGGTAGTGCTTGATGTTGGCGATGGTCAATTGTCCTTTGACGTGCTTGACGGTACCATAAGCAGTCCCCTGGATGGCCTGATGACCTTTGCCCAGGGCCATTTCCACTTTCCCGCTCGGCGTCTCATAAGTCAGGTTTTCCAAGGCGGCGATAATCTGGTCCTGGTTAGGAGCCTTGCCGCCGGCCGCAGCCATGGCCTTTTCATAAGCGGCCTTGACCCCCAGGATGGCCTGGACCATCTTATAGGCCGGATAAGTGGGGAAGAGGGCGTAGCGTTCCTGATAGGCTTTGCGGAACCAACGATTGAGTTCATTATCCGGGGCAAATACCCCATGAGGTCCTCGACCTCCGATCACCGTCCCGGCCGGGATCTGATTGGCCAGGCGAAACATAGCCGTTTCCCCGGCGGTCAGGACCACGGTGCTCTTTTTAAATAATCCCCGTGGGGCCGCTTGCAGGACAAAGGCCTCCAGATCCCCGCCCCAGAAGCTGGAATGGACCACTTCGGCACCGCTGGAAAGTAAAGAGGAGATTTCAGCGCCGTACTGGCCGGCGAAGAGTTTGGGCATCTGGGAGACGGCCACCTGAACGCCGGGATTCAAGGCCTTCATGGCCGCCTCGAAGTCATTCCAGGAATCCTGGCCCCAGGCGTAATTCTGATTGATTCCGGCGATCTTTTTTATTTTTTTGTTTTCAGTTACATAATAGGCGGCGGCCACATTATCCATGGTGGCGTGGGCCCCGGTTCGGAAGACATATTTGTAGCTCCCGTCTTCAAAGATCCGAGGTGTACCGGCATCAAAAATGATGGTTAGTTTTTTAAGTTCCTCGGCCACCGGCGGGATGGCAATGGCATCCCCGCTGGAAATGTAGCCGATGACCAGGTCGACGTTCTGGCGCTGGACCAGATTCCGGTATTCGGTCACCTGCTTGGTGACGCCCCCGGCCTCATCGATAAAAACCAGTTCTATCGGAGCCCCCCCAAATCCCTTGGTAGCATAAGGGGTAGGCACCTTACCGCCCATATTGAGGGCTTCCGTCAACACTTCGGCCCCGTTACGGGCCGGCACCCCGAAAGGTCCGGCGGCCCCGCCGGAAAGGAAGGTGACGACACCGATTTTAATCGGTTTTTCGTCGGCAGCACCGGCCGGGATGGTCCATCCTAAAATAGAGGTAAGGGCCAAGAAAGTTACAAAACAGATCCCAGGAAATAGTTTAATAGAAAACAATTGCTTCTGCTTCATTTTTTCCTCCTGTCGATTTTCTTTTGGAGTGATGGCGTATCGGCGTTTGGGTTTTTTCCAGACCGTTATTCCATCACCCCATTACTCCAGCTTGTTTGAGCCCCTTTAATTCGTCTTGGTTAATCTTTAAGTCAAATTTATGGTTCTTTCTGATTGATCACCTCCCAGGCACTCAGACTTTGAACATTTTCGGGACTAATGGTTTGTTTTTCCAATATTCGGGATCATGGGAAGGAACGACTTCTGCTCCCATGAATTTCATGGCTTTAAAAATGTAGAGCCCCTGGGTGGACTGCGGAATATCCCAAGCCAGACCCGGGGGAATGGCGTCCCACATATTTTCCAGTGTATACATAGCATCAGCAGCGATGACCAGGTTTTTTCCACTGCTTTGTTTCACTAACAAAGACTGATGGCCGGGGGTATGCCCCGGGGTTGGAAAGGCAACTACCGTCTGATCCCCGAAAACATCAAGGACCCCATCAATGGGTTTTATATTTAATTCATTCATGACCTTGAAGTCATCTGGAATATAGGCGGACTTATTCCCTGTGGCCACGGCGGCTTTAATGGTTTCCAGTTCTTTTTTTTGGAAGTAGAGGGGGACATCGGTCCCTTTAAAATTATCAATAGCTCCGGCATGGTCCAGATGACCATGGCTGAGGATGGCACACTTGATCTTCTTGGGGGTAAGTCCCAGTTTCTTTATTTGTAACTGAAATTCCTCATAATCTTTCATAACAGGGGTATAGGCCTTTACTACGGCCTCACTCCAATAGCCAACCGGATCTTTGGCTACCATAGCGTTGTTTCCCGTATCAAAGGCCACCCACTGATCGGCATGCTTGATAAGGAAAAAGGTCACCGGAATATCAAAGGGAGTACCAATACGCGTATCTTTCAGTAAATATTGAGTTTGGGTTTTTAAAATTCCACAAACAAAGGCATAGGCCTTTACCTCGGCTGTTTTATTGGTCGTTTTTGCCGCCAGGGCCTCTAATCCTCCAAGTTTGGATGCACCCAGAAAAGCGGCCGTGCCCCCACAGATTTTAAAGAAATCTCGCCTTGTTACACTCATTTATTACCCTCCTTCTTAATGTGATCAGTTTGGAGCGGTTTTACACAATTCGTCCCCTTTTCAACCCCAACCCTCCTTTCCTTAATGAATTTTTCTCCGAAGCAACTCTTTATTATCAAGGCGTCTCCTTTAAAAGCAAATTGCGGGCCAAAAATTTTTTATTGAAATTACAAGATGTTAAAAAAAACAAGCTGGCCCATTTATTGCTAAAATGCATAAATTAGGAAAATAAAAAATTTTATGATAGTATTTTTTAATAATGTTAATTAGTTAAAAAAATTGCAAAAATGCAATTGTTTGCAAAAATGCATAACTCAACTTCTCTTTATCCCGTAGAGATGCATTTTTCTGGAAATAGTGGATTGATTAACCCCCAGAGACCGGGCCACTTCTTGAAGGGTTTTATGATTTTGTAAGGCTTCCTCGATGATTTTTCTTTCATAATCGGCCAAGGCCCCTTTTAGATTACGATTGGTCGGGATCAAAGCCAATGGGGAGGAATTCTTTTTCAAAACCAGTGAGGCGTCTTCTAAGGTAATGGATTTCTTGTCGCTCATCACGACCAGGCCTTCGACGATATGGATCAATTCCCGTATATTGCCGGGAAAAGAATAAAGAGACAGGTATTCGTATAATTCGGAAGAAATGGTTTTTTTAGGTTCCAAAGACTTATTGAATTTTTTTAAAAAATGATTGATTAAGGGGACAATATCTTCCTGGCGCTCCCTTAAAGGCGGTATGGGTAAGGGGAGCGTGCTCAATCGAAAGAAAAGGTCTTTTCTGAACAGGCCATTTTCGGTCATGGAAAGCAGATCACGATTGGTGGCCGCTATCAGCCGGAAATCGATTTGCTTGGCTTTGGTGCTGCCCAGACGGGTAATCTCTTTATCTTCAATCGCCCCCAGGATTTTTACCTGGAGATATAAAGGCAGTTCGGCAATCTCATCCAGATAAACAGTCCCCCCATGGGCGATTTCCAAAAGGCCGGCCTTGCCTTCCCCCCTGGCTCCGGTGAAGGCCCCTTTTTCATAACCGAAGAGTTCGCTTTCCAGGAGGTTTTCCGGAATAGCCCCGCAGTTGATTTTTACAAAACTGTTCTCTTTTCTGGGACTGGCCTGATGAATAAAGCGGGCCAACAAATCCTTACCCACACCCGATTCCCCGGTCAAAAGTACGGCCGAATCCACCCGGGCCATTTTCAAGGCTTTTTGAACTACCAGCCGCATGGCCGGACTTTTAATGACCAGTTCCTGCTCGGCCTGGATCAGGTATTCCTGTTCGATCAGTTGATCCTGGTATCTCCGGGTGAGTTGTTTACTCTCCTCCAATTCGATTTTGAGCTGGTTCAACTCGGTCAGATCCCGGACGTTGGTTACCACCCGGGTGATATGATCCGAGTAATCAAAGATGGGGTTTCCGGTGACCATAACCGTTTTTCCCCCTTTAATATTTTGCATAATCGTTTTAGGCCGTCGTTCTTTAATGACGTCCAGGGTAACCGAGGGGTCAAAAAACCCTTCGGCCACTAATTCCTGGGTCTTCTTACCGATCAATTCTACTCTCCGAAGGCCGGTGATCCGTTCATAGGCCTGGTTCACCCGCAGGGTTTTGGATTCCCCGTCGGTAATATAGAGGCCGTCGTAAGAGGATTCGATAATGGCGTCCAGTTCCTTATTGAGTCTTTTGAATGACTCCAGCTCCGAGCTGACCTTTTCATATTCGGAGATATCCTGAAAGATGCTCATTACCCCTTTAACCTGGCCTTCAAAAATAATGGGGGTGCGGTTGGCGATAATGGTTGAATTCCCGATCAATATTTTTTTGGCGATTTGGGGGACCCCGGTTCGAATGATTTCCTGCATGTCCCGCCACGGTCCGGGATTGATCGTTCGGATGGGCTGATGGGTCAGATCTTTTTTCTGGATCCTCAAGACCTTTCGGGCGGCTTCATTGTAGATTTGAATCATCCCCTTTTCATCCACAATGACGATCCCGCTATAGGCCATATCAAAAAGAGGGCTTAACTGTTTTAAATAGACCAGCCACCCTTCTTCTTTATTTTTTTTTGTTTCCATAGAAATTATCCCTGGCTAAAGTCTTGAAGCCATTCAGTCAAAGGTGAACATGAAGAGGTCGAATGTCGAATAAAGAATGTCAAAGGAAGGCAAGGTACAGGGTTCAAGGTTTTCCCCTTGCAACTTGAAACTTGCATCTTGCAACTCTATTCTCTAACTGACCCCCGATCCCTGATCCCTGATCCCTGAATGCTATTTTCTTACTAAAAGGTTGGGGGATGGTTAACCCACAAGATAATGGTTTCCCTGTCGCTTCGATTATGAAATTCATGCCCGATATCGGAATGCAGGTAAAAACTGTCCCCTTCTTTTAAATGAAAAGTTTCTCCATTATAGGCCAGGTCGAGTTCCCCCTTGATGAGGTACCCAAATTCCTCCCCGTCATGGTGGTAGGCCCCTTTGGAACTACCCCCCGGTCCTACGACGGCCAGCCGGGCATCTATTTTTTTTGTACCGGGATTGGGGACCAGGATTTCAATGGTCGTTTTGGATTTGGGAAATTTAAAGATCTCCCGTTCGTTATTTCGAACAACGATCTTTTCTTCATAATTGGTCCGGAAAAAATCAACGATGGTAATGTCCAGGGTATTCGCGATTTTTTTTAAGGTGGAAATAGAGGGATCGGTCTTTCCGCTTTCCAGTTGGCAAATATAAGCCGGGGTACAATTGATTTTTTCGGCCAATTTTTTCTGGGTGAGGTTTTTCTTGAGCCTCAATTGTTTTAATTTTTTTCCAAGTTCGGTCATAAAAATTAACTATCAGTTAACTGTTAAAAATTTTCTGTTCTTATTTTTTTCACCCATGATATAAATTTACCAATAAAATTTCAATATTTTTTTCTTGACAAAAAAAAGGGTCTTTTGGTAAAGGATCATATTATTAACTAATACTTAATAGCAAGCAGAGCAGCGTCAGGCCTTCTCCTCAAAGCCCTGATCGGTTTATCATCATAGAAAGAGGCCGTCCATGAATTACCCCTTGGGTAGGTAAGAGGTCGAACCATGGAACAAGCTTTTGCCGTCTTTAATAATCCCTCTTTAAATGGCCTCATTAGGATCGCCCTCGATCCGTTGTTGATTGCTTTTCCTTTTTCTCTTCGGATTATCTTAACGTATCTTAACCGATTCGTCGCCTCAAATTATGTAAGGGATTGTCCGTATTTTGCTCTATGAGGCCTAGAGAAATAAATAGAGCCCTTAATAACGAAAGAGAAAGAAAGAATGGGTCTGGAACTTTTTGATTTAACCGGAAAGGTGGCCATGGTCACCGGCAGCACAAAAGGGTTGGGGGAAACAGTGGCCATGGCCCTGGCCAAGGCCGGAGCGGCGGTGGCGGTGTGCGGCCGGAATCCGGCCGATTTGGAAAGGGTTTCGGGGGCCATCATGGCCTTAGGCCGAAATTCTGCCGGATTTCACCTGGATGTCACCTCCAGGGAAAAGGTCCATCAAGGGGTGAAAGAAATCCTCGATACCTTTGGCCGGGTGGATATCCTGGTTAATAATGCCGGGACCAACTACCGGGTGCCGGTCCTCGAATATCCGGAGGATCAATGGGATCTGATTATCAATACCAACCTCAAGGGCTACTATCTGGTCGCCCAGGCCGTTGTCCCCCAGATGATTGAGCGGGGCTATGGGAAGGTCATCAATGTCAGTTCCATTGCCGGTCAGATCGCCTTGATCAACCTCATGGCCTATGCCTCTTCAAAAGGAGGGGTTAATCAGATGACCCGGGTCATGGCCCTGGAATGGGCCAAGCTGGGGGTGCGGGTGAATGCCATTGCTCCCACCTATTTTGAAACCGAAATGGTCCAACAGATCCGGAATGATCCGGAAAGGATGAAATTTATTAATGAGCGGACCCCCATGGGCCGTTTCGGCAAACTGCCGGAATTGGAAGGGCTGGTGATTTTCCTGGCTGCCCCGGCCTCCGACTTCATCACCGGCCAGGTTATCTGTATTGATGGCGGCTGGACCGCTTGTTAGATTTGAAAGGCAAAAATTGAAAGCGATTTACGAAAAAAGACCCTGGTTAAGACTCTATCCCGAGTGGGTCCCGGCCGATCTGGAGATTCCGAATCAGACGGCCCTGGATGATTTTGAAAACGCGGCTAATCAAAGTCCGGGAAAACCGGCCATCTATTATTTTGACCGCGTCATTACTTACCGGGAATTGAATGCCTTTTCCAACCGTCTGGCCTGGGCCTTATCCGATTGGGGAATAAAAAAGGGGGACCGTATCATGGTGGTCCTTCAAAATATTCCTCAATTTCCGATCTCCTTATATGGCGCCTGGAAAACGGGGGCCATCGTAGTGCCTCTCAACCCCATGTACAAAGAGAAAGAGCTTCGTTATTTTTGTCAGGACTCCGGGGCCAGGATTCTGATCATTCAGGATGATGTAGCCGCGGGGCTTGATCTGGGATTCCTCAAAGAAACCTCCATTGAGAAGGTGATCACCACCTCTCCTCTGGATTTGTTGATCCACCCGGATGAACCGCCGGTTTTACTCAAAGGGTTTAAGAAAATTACTCTTCCAGGAACCCTGGATTTAATGGAGGTAACTGCACCATATAAGGAGGAACGATTAAAGCAGCCCGATCTTTCTCCAGCGGATATCGCTTATCTAACCTATACCTCGGGCACAACCGGTCCTCCCAAAGGGGCCATGAACACCCATGGGAATATCGTTTTTAATGCCCGGATTTATCAAATCTTTATGCAAATGGGCGACGAGGATGTCATTTTGGGTGCGGCGCCGTTGTTTCATGTTACCGGTGAGATCGGCCATTTGGCCAATGCCGCCCTGGTCGGTTGTCCGATTATTCTCTATTACCGTTTCGACGCCGGAGAGACCCTGCGAATGATCGAGCGATGGAAGGCCACCATGACCATTGCCGCCATAACGGTTTATATCGCCTTGATGAACCACCCCGACATCCATAAACGGGATCTTTCCTCTTTAAAAAAAGCGTACAGCGGCGGGGCTCCGGTCTCGGCTGCTGTGGTCGATCAGTTTAAGGCTTTGACGGGCCTTGTGATCCACAATGCCTATGGAATGACTGAAACCACTTCGCCCTCCCATTTGGTGCCTTTGGGTATGCCGACCCCCGTGGATCCGGAAAGCGGGGCCTTGTCCGTGGGTCTGCCTGTTTCCAATACGGTAGTGAAAATCATGGATCTGGAAAGTGGTACCAGGGAATTGCCCCCTGACGATACCGGGGAGATCGTGGATTTTGGTCCCATGGTCGTTCCCGGCTATTGGCAAAAATCTGAAGAAACCCGGCATGCCATCCGGGAAGGCTGGCTTTATACCGGCGATGTGGGCAAGATGGATGAGGCCGGCTGGTTTTACCTGGTGGATCGTAAAAAAGATCTCATCGTCGCCTCGGGGTATAAGGTCTGGCCCCGGGACGTGGAAGATGTCATTTATCAGCATCCGGCTGTCAAAGAGACGGCCGTGATCGGGGTGCCCGATCCTTACCGTGGAGAGACCGTCAAAGCCTTTGTAACCCTGAAGCCCGGCAGGGAACACTCCGTTACTCCGGAGGAAATCATTGCCTTTTGCAAAGAGCGGATGGCGGCCTACAAATACCCCCGGCAAGTGGAATTGGTTTCGGAGATTCCAAAGACCTTGACCGGAAAATTATTGCGCCGGGACCTGCGGGAAAAGGAAATCGCGGATCGTCGGGATCCGACTCATAAAAATCCTTAGAGATAAAGGGGGCGTCATGGAAAAAAAGGAACTGGATCGTCGGGATTTTTTAAAATGGATTGGTACGGGGACCCTGGTCGCCGGGGCCGGTGCCCTGGGGTCGGGCGTGATGGTCCCGACCGGGTTGTGGGCCGCACCTCCACAGATCAAGGGGCCTATCAAGGTCGGTTACCAGGCCGTTATTTCCGGGCCTTTGGCCGGTTATGGTGAATTCCACAAGATGGGGGCGACGATGGCCGTTGAGGAAATCAATCAGAAAGGGGGTATTGCCGGGATAAAGGCAGAAATGGAATTTCGTGATTCCACCTTGAAACCGGATGATGCTATTAAAAACGCCCGCTATTTTGTGGACAGTTGGGGTGCCGATTATCTGGCGGGGATAGATTCCTCCGGACAGGTCCTGGCCCTGGCCCCGGTCGTTGAAAAATTAGACAAGGTCCTCATGGTGACCCATGCCGCTACGGAAAAACTCACCGAAGAATGGGTTTACAAAAAAGGGGTTAAACAGATCTTCCGTATTTGTAACTCCACTTACCACGATGGTAATGCCGCTGCCTTTATCGCCAAAGATTTGCCGGCCATGAAATGGGCTACCATCGCCCCGAAATATGAGTACGGGTTTACCTGCTGGAAGATGTTCCAGGATATGCTGAAAAAATTAAAACCCGGGGTATCGTTTATTGCCGAATCCTGGGCCCCCTTCGGCACCACCGATTTCCGGTCCCATATCAATACCATCATGGATGCCAAGCCTGACGGCCTCTATAGTACCGAATGGGCCGGTGAATTAATCAGCTTTGTCAAACAGGCCAAACAGGCAGGACTTTTCGACAAAATAAAACACATCATGATCCCTATGGGTGCGGCTATGGACGCCCTGGAGGGATTAGGGCCGGAATACCCGGACAATATCTGGGCCTCTGCCCGCTACTTCTTCCTCTATCCCAACAACAAGACCAATAATGATTTTGTAGCTCGCTTCCGAAAACGCTGGAATCACTATCCGGCCTACGTTTCGGAAACCGGTTATTCGGCTATTTTCACCTTAAAGGCCGCGGTGGAAAAAGCCGGGTCCAAAGATACTAAACCCCTGATCCAGGCCCTGGAAGGGATGGAGATAGACACGCCGGCCGGACATCGGGTATTCCGCAAGGAAGACCACCAGGCGATATACGATGTTCCCTGGGGAAAACTGAAGAGCGACCCCAAATATCCGTTCAAAATTTTAGGGGAACAAAAGGTTATTCCGGCAAAAAGCTATTATCACCGCCCTCCTTTTGAGGGACCGGGAACCGAGCCGCCTTTTGAAAAATAAAAGCACCCAAAATTTCGAATATCGAATGTCGAATGTTGAAGTTCATTTGGGACAATCACCCTCGCCTGTCATCAAGAAGGGGGCCAATCGAGGGGGGGCTGTGCTACTTCATGATTCGAAATT
Organism: Deltaproteobacteria bacterium; assembly: GCA_016219225.1. Taxonomy (NCBI): domain Bacteria; kingdom Pseudomonadati; phylum Myxococcota; class Myxococcia; species Deltaproteobacteria bacterium. Next base: position 5,866 of record JACRBX010000335.1, on the reverse strand, counting down.
CGATGTTCGAAATTCGATATTCTTTTTTTCAGCTTAGGGGGTTCTCCGAACTCTAAAAATATGCTACAATCCATCGTCCATGTCTGCCTGGCCGGTTTATCCACCGGCATGTTCATCTGGCTGGTAGCCAGCGGCCTGAGCTTGATTTTCGGCGTTCTGGGGGTGCTTAATTTTGCCCATGGCAGTTTTTATATGCTGGGGGCCTATTTTTGTTTCACGGTCTTAAAATATCTGGGTTCCAACTTTTGGCTTGGCCTTCTTATCGGCCCTTGGTGTGTCTGTCTGGTCGGATTTTTGGTGGAGCGTTTTTTCCTGCGTTATGTCTATCACCTGGCTTTGCCCTACCAGCTCCTGTTGACTTTTGCCTTTGTCCTCATTTTTGATAATCTGGTCAAGATCGTCTGGGGGGCAGGCTCTATCAGCCCTCCGGGGCTGGCCGGCCTCGGGGAATCCATTTCTATTCTGGGAAGAAATTTCCCCATCTATAATCTTTTTATTATTATGGTCGGTCCTCTGGTAGCCCTGGGTCTCTGGCTGGTCATAGAGAGGACCTGGTGGGGGAGAATCATCCGGGCCGCTTCTTCCGACCGGGAGATGGCCGCGGCCATCGGTGTCCGGGTGCCGGCCCTTTTTACCTCGGTATTTATTTTCGGGACCTGGCTGGGCGCTGTGGGGGGTGGCTTGGCGGTCCCTTATGTGGGTATTATGACCTCCGGCATGGGTGAGGCCATAATTATCGAAGCCTTCATTGTGGCCGTCATCGGGGGGTTAGGGAGTTTGAAAGGGGCCTTTGTGGGCGCCTTGATTATAGGGGTCCTCTCGGCCTTTGGGACGCGTTTTTTCCCGGCCTTTGACATGTTCCTGACCTTTATCCTTATGGCGGTAATTCTGCTCTGGAAACCTCATGGGTTGTTTGGAGGGAAAAAATAGATGAGAAAAGCCCGGCCATCTTTAATCATCCTTCTGATCCTCCTTTGCTTGGTCGGGATCGGTTTATTCTCCGGCCGGTTCATTACTTACCTGACTATCCGGGTCATGCTTTTAGGCATTTATGCCTTGGGTTATAATCTGCTTTTGGGGCGTACCGGTCTCCTTTCTTTCGGGCACGGGGCCTTTTATGCCGCCGGTGCCTACGGTCTGGGTTTTTTTTCTCTCCATCTCTCCAATCATCCGCTGTTTGGAATCCTGGCCGGGGTGCTGACTGCCGCTTTCTTGGCCCTGATCATCGGTTTTTTTTGTGTTCGACACACCGAAATCTATTTCGCCATGCTGACCCTGGCCTTTGGGATGATGGTCTTTTCCCTGATCTGGAATGCCCGGGATTTTACCGGGGGAGATGACGGGCTGGTAGGCATCATGCGGGACCCCGTTTCGTTCTTCGGTTTGATTAAGTTGCCTATTAACACGGACAACCAATATTATTTCCTGGTATTGGCGCTGTTTATCTTAGCAGCCTGGATTATTTACCGTATCCGGGTATCCCCTTTTGGGCTGGCCCTGGCAGGTATACGCGAAAACGCCAATCGGAGCGAGTTTGCCGGGGTTTCCATTAAAAATTATCGTTTGGCGGTATTCGTCATCAGCGGGGCCTTTGCCGGTTTGGCCGGTTCCCTGGAGACGCTCCTGGAAAGCAACGCCCGTCCCTTTATGGCCCATTGGAGCCATTCGGCCGAACCGATCCTGGTCAGCCTTCTGGGCGGATTGCAGAGTTTTGCCGGACCGCTGGTCGGCAGCCTTTTTTTCGTAGCCATGCGGGAACTCATTCAACGATTCACCGAAAATTGGATGCTTTGGTTCGGGGTGGTTCTCCTGGTGATTATAATGGGATTTCGGGGGGGCGTGGTGGGCGTCATTCAGGGTCTGGTCTCCCCTTCCCTGAGAAACAGGAATAGGTAACCCATGGGTTCCGTCATCCTGGAAATCAAAAAATTGTCCAATTTTTTCGGTATGATCTGTACTGCCAAAGAGCTTGATTTGAGGATCGAAGCCGGTGTCCTGACTTCTATTATTGGTCCCAATGGGGCCGGCAAATCCACATTGATCAATCTGATCACCGGTAATTTACCGGTTCAAAATGGTATGATCCTCTTCAAGGGTCAGGATATTACCCATCTTCCCATTCATAAAAGGGTTGGGTTGGGAATATGCCGATCTTTTCAAGTCGTCAATATCTTTCCCGAGTTGACTGTTTTTGAAAATCTGATGATTCCGGTTTTAACCATGGCCGGCAGATCCCGTAGCCTTTTTGGGAAGATTTCCAGGGAGAAATCATGCGCCCGGGAAGCGGAAACCATTTTAGGAAAGGTGGGGTTAACAAGACAGCGGGAAACGGTTGCCAATGCCCTTTCCCATGGGGATCAACGGCTCCTGGAAGTCGGGGTAGCTCTGGCGGTTCACCCCACCCTGCTTTTCCTCGATGAACCAACCGCCGGCATGAATCCGGTGGAACGGGTACAACTCCTGACCAATATCCGGCAACTTTCTCGGGACGGCCGGACGACCTTTGTTCTGGTTGAACACGACATGGATATTGTTTTTTCCCTCTCTGAGCGGGTCATTGTCCTTCACCGGGGAGAAGTTCTGGGAGACGGATGTCCGGAGGAAATAAAGCAAAACGAACGGGTCAGGGAAGTGTATTTGGGAAATTCAGTCACCGAATAAGTTGATTGCGGATTTCGGAATGCGGAGTGTGGGAATTTAGCAAGAAAATAAAGTTCGGGGTTTAGAGTTCGGAGTTCGGAAAATACATTTTAATAATCCTCAACCCTCATAGAGGGTTCCACCAAACATTGAACAGTTTTTTCAAACGATAGTGGAGCAATACTGAGGCCCGAATGAATGGTTCACTATGTTATTAAACGTCTCCAACATCGACACCTATTACGGCACCAGTCATATCCTTCAGGGCGTGTCCTTTTCCGTGGCCGAAGGGGAAGTAGTGGCCCTCCTGGGACGGAACGGGGTAGGGAAGACCACTGCCCTCCGTTCCATCATCGGTCTGACCCCTCCCCGGAGGGGCTCTATCCAGTTCAACGGTAGGGAAATCCTGGGACAACCGGCTTATACCATAGCCCGTCAAGGGGTGGGTTACATGCCCGATGACCTGCGTATCTTTCCGGATCTAACCACGGAAGAAAATCTGGAAATAGCCAAAAAACTTTCCAAACGAAACGGATATTGGAACCGGGATCGGGTCCTGGATCTCTTTCCCAAATTGAAAGACCTGGTAAAAGCCAAAGGGATCAATCTTTCCGGCGGTGAAAAAAAGATGCTCGGTATTGGCAGGGCCTTGATGGCCAACCCCGCCTTACTTCTTTTGGATGAACCCTCGGAAGGATTGGCCCCCCTGGTAGTGGCCAATCTGATAGAGGTCTTAGACAGGATCCATAGGCAAGGAGTCACCATTCTCCTGGCGGATCAGAACCTGAAATTCTGCCGCCGGGTCTGCCATCGGGGCTACATCATTGAAAAAGGCCGGATCCAGTATGAGGGCAAAATGGAGGAAATCTGGAATAACGAAGAGATCATTCGCAAGTATCTGGTTGTTTAAGTTTTTCCCCTTCGCCAGAAAAAAGGCTATTTTTCAATGACCCGGATCGCATAAATAATACACCGCCTTCCATCAGAAAACGGCCTTCCCGGTCAGGGAAAGGTCGTAACCTCCCAAGCCTTTAACGGCTTTCTGAAAATCCGTTGATTGAATGACTGAGAACAGGGCCTGGATTTTTTCTTCCTCCCAATATTTTTCAGGAATCACCAGATCGTATTCTTCCTGAACCACGGGGATAAAGTCCAGATCCAGGGCCCGGGCCGCGGCATAAATCCCCAGGCCCACGTCGGCCCGACCGCTTAATACCGCCACGGCTACGGCCATGTGGGTGAATTCCTCCTCTTCGTAACCGCGAATAGGGGAGGGATCGAGGCCTAATTCTTTTAAACGAAAGTCCAAAAGGATGCGGGTCCCGGACCCGGCCTGGCGATTGATAAAGGTCAGATCCTTCCGGGCCAGATCTTCCAGGCCTTTTATCTTTTTCGGATTCCCTTTGGCCAGGATCAACCCTTGCTGCCGCAAGACCAGGTTGATCCCACGGACCGGCACCTCAGGGATCAATCGGCGGATAGTGCTGACATTATATTCCCCGGTTTCCGGATCAAGCAGATGCGATCCGGCCACATGCGCGATCCCCCGTTTGAGGGCCATCAGGCCTCCGGTACTGCCCACGTTGCTGGAGGTCAGTCGAAAATCCGGGAATTGCCTGGTTAAAAAATTGCCCAGGAGATCCAGGGTATTGTCATGGCTGCCGACAATGACTACCGTCCGGGACAGGACCGTTTCCTCCCGAAGGAGTTCGGCCTGGACCGACTCATCCACATGAATGCCTTCCGAATTCATGGGGATGCGGATGATCCCGTCTGCCCGGGTCAGGGAAGTAATGGTCCCGGCCCCCCGGGGTAAGGGGTTGGCAATGACCTTGTCTCCCACCTGACCCAGGTTGACCCGCAAAAACTCCTCCTGTCCTAACTTGGAAGGGAAGGAGCGGGCCGGAGAGACCGAAATTTTTTTCCGTTCCGGGGCGACGATCCCCTGCATCTTATAAAGCACGGGACGGGCGAATTGTTCAAAAGAGATGGTGGCCGAAACCGGATATCCCGGATTGCCGATTACCGGCTTGCCCTTAATAATTCCCAGGATGGTAGGCTTACCGGGCATGATGGTCACCCCGTGAACCAGAACCTTGCCCAGGTTTTCGATGGCCGACAAGCTGTAATCCTCACTGCCGGCCGAAGAACCGGCGTTGATGATGACCATCTGACAATCGGAGTCAACGGCCTTGCTCAGGGTTTCCTGGATATATTCCTTTTTGTCCTGGATAATGGGCCACCGTATGGTCTCTCCTCCGGATTCAGTCACTAACCCGGAAAGGATCAGGGTATTGTATTCCGGGACTTTTCCGGGGGGTAAGGGGCGCCCCGCCAGTTCTTCCCATTCGACCAGTTCGGACCCGGTAGGGATCATCACCACCTTAGGCCTCTGAACCACCCAGAGTTCAAAGACCCCTCCGGCAACCAAGGCCCCCAAATCATAGGCGGTGATGCGGTGTCCCTGCGGTAAAAGAAGTTCGGTAGCCACTAAATCTTCCCCCATCTTGCGCACATATTGCCAGGGATAGGCCGAGGCCTGAAGTTCAATCAAATTTTCTTCAATCTGCTGGATCTGTTCCACCATGACCACCGCATTGGTTTTTTCCGGCAAAGGATGACCGGTATTGATCCAAAAGGCCTCCTGGCCGATCCGAAACTGCCGGGGTTGGTCCACCGTGGTCCCAAAGGTATCCTCGGCCCGCAGGGCGATCCCGTCCATGGCGGCGGCATGGAAATTGGGGGAAGAAAAACAGGCAAAGACCGGCTCAGCCAGTATCCGCCCCAGACCTTCCGGGGTAGAGACCCGTTCCTTTTCCAGCATTCGGCCATAGTCCAGGCAGTTGAAAAATATCTCTTGAGCCTCCTGCAAGGGTTTCATGTGAAGATAGATTTTGCGTTTCATGCCCTTTTCCTCCCGGGAAATTTTTGAGATCGGGTAAAATTAAAATAGGACGCAGATTTTCGCCGATACCCGCAGATTCAAGAAACAAGCTCAAAGCGGAAATCTGAACCTGCATCTTGCAACTTGAAACTTTTTTCAAATTAAATCCTGGCAATCTGCGTCGATCTGCGTCCGAAAAGGAAATTCCTATACCATTGAACATAACGCACCTACGGTGCGGACTTTAGAGATCCTTGACATAACATAGATCACCACCACAAGGGCACTGAAGTTCTGGCATTCGGTGTTTAGACCTTGGGGAAGGTGGGAAGGACTCAACCA